>JBOGJF010000279.1:0-2576 GCA_050747785.1 Vicinamibacteria bacterium | reverse complement strand
CCACGGCCCAGCGCGCGATCCGCCATCCCGAAGTCACGCATTGGTTCACCCGGCCGGGCGGCGAGGCCCACACGTTCAACTTTCTCCCGGCCCTCTCACGTGTGCAGTGCCCCACCCTGGTGCTGGGCGGCGAAGACGATCCCATGGTCCCCATCGAATGCCAGATGGATATCGCCGCCGCCCTGCCAGCGCACCTCGTCCGCTTCGAGCGATTCCCGGGATGTGGCCACGCGGTCCTCCCCGACGCCCGCGAACGCGCGCTCGCGGTGATCCGCGACTTCATCTCCCATGACCGGCTAGAGCGAGGAAAGGCGTGAACCCCATCGTAGTCTGAATTGGCAGCTCGAGGCCTCAGCCGCGCAGGAGAAAGCGTTATACTCAGGGTATGAAGACTGCCATCTCCATTCCAGACGACGTCTTTCGCGCCGCCGAACGGCATGCGCGCCGGGCGCGAAAGTCGCGAAGCCAGCTCTACGCCGAGGCGCTTTCGGAGTACCTCGCGCGCCATGCACCGGACGAAGTCACCGAAGCCATGAACAAGGTCGTGGACGAGCTCACCGAGCCCATCGATCCATTCGTCGCGACGGCCGCGCGGCGAATCCTGGAGCGCAGCGAGTGGTAGAAGTCTCGCAGGGTGAGGTGTGGTGGGCGGACCTGCCCGCCCCCACGGGTTCCGGCCCTGGCCTCCGACGACCGGTGGTGATCGTGCAAGGCAATCATCTGAATCGGAGCCGGATTGCGACGGTGATCTGTGTTCCGTTGACGAGCAACCTGGCCTGGGCTCGAGCGCCCGGGAACGTTCTGCTCCCGGCCACGGCCGCGGGCCTTCCGAAGAATTCCGTGGCCAACGCATCGCAGATCCTCGCGGTGGATCGAGGGCTTCTCACCGAGCGCGTGGCCAGGTTGTCTCCGAAGACATTGGCCCAAGTGATGAGCGGAATCGACGTCGTTCTCGGGAGATAGGCCCATGAGCGTTAGGCCATCGAACCGTTGAGCGACTATCCGCCCCAAGACGATCGAACGGCGGCGAACGAATACGGTGCGGTTTTCGCAAGCTATTGCGGCCTCGGAAGGCTTCGCGGGAAGAACGGGCAAGACGCGCCGTGTAGCTTTTCGGCGTTTCAGCTCCGGGACGGCAACGTCATCGTTCTCTGGAAAGTGCTGGACCCTGACATTTTTTGGGTTTCCGACCTCAACGCGACCCAATCTCTCACCGGAACGACGGATACTGGTGCCGCTCTCTCGGCCACCCTGTCCATCGAGACCAACTACTTGCCGTCGCTGACAGATCAGGAACCTGGAGTCTACGGCGCGTACCACTGCCGATCTCTCGACGTGAGCGTCGTGCCCGATGAGGTGTCACGCTCCTCGACCTTCGCGCTCACGAACCTCACGCTCAAGACTCAAGCGCTACCCATTACGCATCCGTTGGCCGAAATGCAACTTCGACCTATCGACCGCTATCGTGACCGGATTGCGCGTCTGAAGGCGCTCAATGGAATCGACGTAACCGCCGAACTTGTTGTCCGGGGCACGGATGTCCACCTACGCAGCCTCGCGGCCGACGATGTTTGCGACCTCCTCTCACTTGCTTCCGGCACCAAGGTGCAGTGGATTGCGCGCACCGACTACTCGGAGTCGGGCACCGTGCTACACCGCTACCATGCGTCGCGGGTCACGAAGTCCTATTGCCCGTGGCCTTTGATAGATCCGACGCACCCGAACGACACCGCCAACTTCATCGCTGCCGCGCTGCCGGTCTACGTCAGCCGAAAGACGCAGTGGGGCTTGGGTCGCGGCCTCCTTGAGGCATTTCTCGACGCGCGAGCCCAAGCCGATTACCTCGAGACACGCGGGGTGAAGCTCGCTGTCGCCATGGAGATGCTGAAAACCGCATTTGTGAGTGCGGCGAACTCACCGGAGTTCGTCCGACCTGAGTTGGAATTTGATGACATCGCTGACAAGCTGAAAAAGGCTATAAAAGGTGTCCTATCTCGCTGGAAACCCGCTGAGCGCGCGCTTGTGTACGAGAATCTCCCCGCGCTCAACCGTGCTCCATTCCGCAACCACTTGATCTCGTTGTGTTTCAAGGTTGATCTTTCGTTGACGGATGCGGATCTACAGCTTTTTGTGCGATGCCGCAATAGCCTCGTCCACCGTGGCCGTTTCTACTGCCAAACCGCGAACGAGAAAGCGCGACTCAAATGCCCTCCCCATGCCAGTCCGGTGCACGAATACGGTTGGCTTCTCCATGTCATGGACCGTCTGTACTTGCGGCTGGTCGACTATCGGGGCCCCATGATTGACTGGAGCGATCCCGGCAACCCAAGCCGACGAGATACCTTTTGAGGATTCCAACTCATTTGGTGAGCGCGCGGTGCGAGGAGCGAGCTCGGGCTCCCATGCGATATTGACGCGCGGGTCACCACCGCGTCGGCCGGTATTCGAGGTCGTCGTCGACCGCAGTCTCATTTCGAAGTCGTGCTCGTCCAGGTGACCTCGATGAGAGGCGCAGCGATGCCGTCACAGCCGCTGCTCGGCGAGCCAGGCGGCGACCGCATCGACCAGGGCCTGGG
>JBOGJF010000278.1:0-3007 GCA_050747785.1 Vicinamibacteria bacterium | reverse complement strand
AAGCTCGACGAATCCGTGCAGCGCCTACGGGCGGTCGTCCCACAGGGAGGCACGAGTCTCTATCACGCGTTGCAGACGGTCGGAACCTTACGTCCCGCACCGGACAATATCCTTCTACTCGTGGACGGTCTTCCCACCCAGGGCGAGAGACCGTCGCGCCGCGCGACTATATCCGGGGACGAGCGGGTCCGTCTCTTCAACGAAGCCGTAAAGGAGCTCCGCGCCGCTATTCCCATCAACGTGATTCTCTTTCCCATGGAGGGTGACCCGATGGCGGCGAGCGCCTACTGGAAGCTCGCTCTCGCCTCGGGGGGATCGTTCATCACTCCCTCCCGGAACTGGCCCTGAGCAATGAGGAAGAGGCGGCGCACCGAGATAACGAACCTCAGCCTGTCTTTCCTCGACTGCATCTGCTGCGGCTTCGGCGGCATCATCCTGCTATTCGTCTTGACGGAGGTCGGCCAGCCCCGGGCTCTCGAGGACTTGCGGATCGAGCTCACGGGACTGGTAGCGCGTCTCCAGGAAGAACTCTACGAGATCCGAGGAGAAACGAACATCTTGAACCGGGATCTCGTAAGCAAGGAAGAACAGCTCTCCGAGGAGCGCGCGGGGATCGCTCGCCTGCGCGGAGATCTCTCCGATATCCAGGGGCAGTTCGCGGCCAGTCAGGAGCTATCGGAAGTGAGCGACATCATCGAGGGGCGGCTTCTGGCGGCTCAGCAGGAGCTGACAGAAGAGATGAAAAGGCTCCTTGGCCGCCGCTACCGCCGCGCGCCGACGGACGCGACCGTAGGCGGGATTCCCGTTGACAGCGAGTACATCATCTTCATCATCGATACCTCCGGCAGCATGCAAAACTACGCGTGGTCGCTGATGCTCGACAAGATGCAAGAGACCCTCAACATCTACCCGACCGTCAAAGGCATTCAGGTCATGAGCGACGAGGGCAAACACCTCTTCACGACCTACGCGGGGAAATGGATTCCCGATACGCCGGGGCGGCGCCGACTGATCATCGACAGTCTCCGCACCTGGGCCCCGTTCAGCAATAGCAGCCCGGTCGAGGGGATCGTAAGTGCCATTCGTATCTACGCCGCTCCCGACAAGAAGATCAGCCTTTACGTGCTCGGCGACGAGTTCACCGGGCGCTCCATCGAAGAGGTTGTCGAGACTGTCGATCGGATCAACCGGGAAGACGCGCAGGGAAACCGGTGGGTCCGCATCCACGCAATTGGCTTTCCAACCATGTTCTCGAATGAGTCTTTTCCCGAGAACACCGGAGTACGCTTCGCCTCCCTGATGCGAGAGCTCTGCCGCCGAAATGGCGGCGCGTTCGTGGGACTCAGCTCGCGCCGCTAGGAGCGTGTTGAGGCGCAGGCGGCAGCCGTGAGCTGATGCGCAGTCGCGAAGTCGACGAAGCATCGGGCTTGGGGGTGGGATCCCCAAGCCACTACCGAATGCCGGGGCCCCACGGCACTAAGGCACCCTGATATCTAAACCCATCGCGACCGCCGTCTCCGGACAAGCCCCCTGAAGCTCGGCGGAAGCCTCGAGCCTCGCATCCAGTCTCGCGCGGGAAATCCGTTCGAAACCGAATCGCGGGAAGAAATCCTCGGCCGTCTCGGTCAAGATGTAAAGGACCGAGATGCCTCTCTCTCGAGCCCGGTCGATGAGGGCCTGGACCAGATGCGATGCGATTCCGTGGCCTCGTGCTTTCGGGGTGACTGCCAACGAGCGGAGCAGCCCGATCTCGCCATAACGCTCGAGTCCCACCACACCCAGGAGCTTGCGATCGTTTCGAGCGACCAAAAACCCGTCGAGATGCTCCGCGACGCCTTCGCGCGGTAGGTCACACTCCTTCAACAAGGCAAGGACCTCCGGAAGCTCGCTCCGTGCCGCCGCCCTTATGGAAGGGGGGGAGAGACTCTCAGGCATTATGCCGCGACGCGGGCACTCTCTGGTTTCACGGCGGAGACCTGAATGCTGGCTACGTTCCGCACGAAACGATGGAGAACGGCTCGCAGCCAGCGCGATCGGGGTCGAGCGGCAGAGCGGAGGAGCGCGCCGACCCAGCCGCGGTCACCAAAGAGCCCCGCGAGCTGCTCGACGTCGTAGACATGCCGAGCCACGACGGCGACGTTGCTGAAACCCGCTCCCGAAACGGCTTCGAGATACTCTCTTTCGGGGAGCGCCCCGCTGAGGCAGGAAGCGTAGAGCTCCGCGGAGCGGAACGGGCGCGGGAGCTCGGCCACGATGTCGCTGACCGAGATGCGGCCGCCCGGCTTCAGCACCCGATAGGCCTCCCGGAAGACCTTCTTCTTGTCCGGCGCCAGGTTGATGACACAGTTCGACACGATCCAGTCTGCGGTCTCGTCCTCGATGGGCATCGACTCCGCATCTCCCAGGCGGAACTCGACGTTGTCCGCGCCCGCGGTGAGCGCGTTTGCCTTCGCTCTCTCGATCATCGTCGGGGTCATATCGAGGCCGATCACGCGACCGCCCGGGCCCACGCGCTGGGCGGCTAGCAGGCAGTCGATTCCGGCTCCCGAGCCGATATCCACGACGGTCTGCCCGCGCTCCACTCCCGCAAAGGAGACGGGGTTCCCGCACCCGAAGGAGCTTTGGACGGCATCTTCGGGAAGCGTCCGGAGCTCTTCCGGTTGGTACCCGGAAAGCTGGACGAGCGAGGCCCCGCCTCCACAGCAGCCGCTGCTCGCAGTCCGGGAGGGTTCCTCGGTCTTCGTCGCGCCGCAGCAGCCGGCCGTCGCTCCACCGGACGCGCGGATCTCAACGGCCTCGGTGTAGTGTTTCTGAACGCGCTCCTTGATTCTCTGAGCGTTTTTCATCGTGATCTCCTTTACTTGTAGTACACAACTATATTTCCCAAAAAAAAAGACCGCTAGGCGCAACAGCTCCGTCCGCTGGGACTTACCTTCTGCACCAGCGTGCAGATCGCGCGCACGACTTCCTCTCTGACATCCTCGGGCATGGACAAGAGGATCTCCTC
>JBOGJF010000277.1:0-2557 GCA_050747785.1 Vicinamibacteria bacterium | reverse complement strand
AGTCCGTGTCAGTCATCTTCCGACTCCATGTTCGATAGTTGCGCCGCTGCTTGGGTCCCGGTCGGGTCTTCCTGAGCCGACCCACCCGGCTCCACCGGCCATCCGCCACCGAGGGCCTTGTACAGGCGAATGAGCGAGATGACGTGCTCGCTGATGGTGGCGGTTTCTTCCATCTCGGCGTTGAAGAGCGAGCGCTGCGCGTCGAGGACCTCGAGGTAGGCGGCCACCCCACCGCGGTAGCGAAGCTCAGAGAGCTCGACCACCCTTCGCTCGGCCCCGACCCGCTCCCGTTGCGAGCCTCGCTGTTCTCCGGCTTTTCGAAGGCCGATGAGGGAGTCCTCCACCTCCCGGAACGCTCGCAGAAGCGTTCCTTCGTATTCGTACACGGCTTGGCGTTGTTGGGACTCTCGCACCTCGACCCGCCGCTGGTTCTTGCCGGCGTTGAAGACCGGTTGCAGGAGCCCGGCAAAGATGTTCCAGCTCTGAGACGTTCCGTCGAGTAGATCGCCGAGATCCGTGCTCGCAAAGCCATACGAGCCGGTGAGGCTGATCCGCGGAAAGAGCATCGCCTTGGCTTCTCCGATACGCGCGGTCGCGGAGACGAGGCGTTGCTCGGCCTCGCGCACGTCCGGGCGGCGTCCGAGAATCTCGGCGGGTAGGCCGGCCGGGACTTCCGGAGGAATCGGCTGGTCGTCCACGGCGCGGCCGCGCGGAACGGCCGCGGGGTTGCGGCCGAGAAGCACCGAGAGCTCGTTCTCCTTCTGCACCACCAGCTTTTCGATCTCGTAGACGATCGCCTGGATGCGGAAGAACTCCGCCTCCGCCTGGCGCCAGTCGAGCTCGGGAGTGACGCCTCCTTCGAACCGATCGCGCGCGAGACCGACGTACTCCTGCCTCGAAGCGAGCGTGCGTCGGGCGATGTCTAGGCGGCGATCCAGATCGCGGAGCTCGACGTAGACGCGGGCCACGTCGGAGACGAGTGTCAAAGCCACCGCCCGCCGCGCCTCCTGCGTCGCGAGGAGCCGGGCCCGCTCGGCCTGGTTGGCGCGCCGGATGCGGCCGAAGAAATCGAGCTCCCACGAGAAGCCTAAACCCAGCGCGTAGTACTCTTTGGTATTGTCCTGGTTCTCGGTGGTGTCGGCATCGGGCGTGTGCGTGAGGCTCCCGTCGCTGAAGCGGAGGGCGCCCCCGACGACGTCGGCGTCCACCTGCGGGTAGAGCTCGCTTCGGCTGATTCCGTAAAGAGCGCGTGCCTCCTCGATGCGCTCGATGGCGATCTTGAGATCCCGGTTCTCTTCGAGGGCGGCCGTGATGAGCGTTCGGAGCTCGTCGTCCTGGAAGAGCTCCCACCAGGGAATGTTGGCGATCGAGGCCTGAGCCGCCGCCATCTCCCGCCACTGCTCGGGCGTGACCACGGGAGGCCTCTGGTAGTCGGGCCCGAGCGTACAGGCGAACGCGAGAGGGCAAAGAACAACGGCGAGAATCCATCGGCGGGCCATGTCAGTGCGCCCCCTCGACCGACGGCGTGCGTGGGAGCGTCCCCTCCACGGCTTGCTTCTTGCGTCCCAGTCCCTCGACGAACGCATAGTTTCCCGGAATCAAGAAAACCCCGAGAGCGGTGGCCACCAGCATGCCGAAGAACACCGCGGTTCCCATGACGTTCTGCGCTCCGGCGCCCGCTCCGCTCGCCTTCATGAGAGGGACGACGCCGAGGATGAACGCGAAGGCGGTCATCAGAATCGGACGGAAGCGAAGCCGCGCCGACTCGAGCGCGGCCTCGTCGAGCGGCATGCCCTCCTCGTGCTTGGCCTTGGCGAACTCCACGATCAGGATCGCGTTCTTCGCGGCGAGACCGATGAGCATGATGTTTCCGATTTGCACGTAGACGTTGTTGTCATAACCCAGAAGCCATACACCGAAGAACGCCCCGAGCGCGACGAGAGGTGAGCCGAGGAGTACCGCCCAGGGAAGCCGCCAGCTCTCGTAGAGGGCGGCGAGGAGGAGAAAGACGAAGACGATGGCGGCCGCGAACGTCGGACCCGCCGGCGGAGCCGTCTTCTCCTGATAGGAGAGTGACGAGTAGGCGAAGCCCAGCTCCGGCGGCATCGTTTGCTGGAAGACCTCCTCGAGCGCCGCCAGGGCCTGCCCGGAGGCGAAGCCCCGCGCCGGGACACCCTGCAGCTCGACGGAGCGCAGCAGGTTGAAGCGATTCGTGATCTCGGTGCCCGACTGCGAAGTAATGGTGACCATCGTGTCGAGAGGGATCATGTCGCCGGTCGTACTGCTGCGCACGTAGATCTCCCCGATGTCTTCGGGGCGGCGCCGGTAATCGGCGTCCGCCTGCACGTAGACGCGGAAGAGACGGCCGAAGCGGTTGAAGTCGTTGACGTACGTTCCTCCCAGACACGAGGCGAGAGCCTGGAACACCTCGTTGACGGGAACGCCCATCATGCGCGCCTTGTCACGATCGAGGGTCACGCCCACCTGAGGGTAGAGCGGATCAAAAGAAGTGAAGATGTTTCCGATCTCCGGTCTCTGCCGTGCCGCTTCCTGGAAC
>JBOGJF010000276.1:0-12884 GCA_050747785.1 Vicinamibacteria bacterium | reverse complement strand
AGGCAGGAGACCGCGAGCGGAGAGCGGGACTACGACTACCTCGAGCATCGTTTGCCGAAGATCGATCTCGGGAAGAGAAAAGGGCGCGGCGCGTTCTCGGACGGCGTCTCGCGTCAGCACATACTGGACGAGCGGGAGGCGCTGGTGGAATCCATCAAGGACTTCCGCAAGCGAGCGGGTGCGGATCGGGCCGCTCACCTCCGCGGGGAGCTTTCAGAGCTGGTGTTTCGCTATCAGTAGATCAAAGCTTTGGCCGGCCGGCTCGAGTTTCTGTCCCTCGTCGTCTAGGACCGCGGTCTCCTGCGAGGCGATGCACCGCTTCGAGAAGAGTTGCAGAACCGTTTCACTCACATCTTCGTGGACGAGTTCCAGGACACCGATCCCCTGCAAGCGGAGATCCTGCTGTTGCTCGCCTCGGATGATCCCCGGGTGAATGATTGGCACCGCGTACGGCCGCGGCGGGGAAAACTCTTCGTCGTCGCCGACCCGAAACAATCCATCTACCGCTTTCGTCGAGCCGACGTCTCTCTCTATCAAGAAATCAAACGACGCCTCATCGACGCCGGAGCGGAGCGCGTCTTCTTGAGTGTCAGCTTTCGCGGCCTGCCGGAGATCCAGGAAATGGTCAATGCCGTCATGGCGGACGTCATGACTGGATCCGCGGAGACGCATCAGGCGGCCTATGTCGCTCTCGATCAGTACCGAGTGCCGACCGTGGGCCAACCCGCCATTGTGGCCCTGCCGATTCCCAGACCGTACAGCTCCTACGGGAACGTGGTCAACTACGCGATCGAGAAATCGGAGCCGCGCGCGGTCGCGGCCTGGGTCAAGTGGCTCATCGAGGAGAGCAACTGGAAGGTGACCTCACGCGACCGGCCGGAGCCGCACGGGATCCGCCCATCCGACGTTTGCCTCCTCTTTCGCCGCTTCCAATCCGGGGGGCGCGACATCACACGACCTTATGTCGACAGCTTGCAGGCAAGGGACATCCCTCACGTCTTGGTGGGCGGCCGTGGCTTTCATCAGCGCGAAGAGATCGACGCCATGCGCAGCGCCCTCGCGGCGGTCGAGCGGCCGGACGACGAGCTCGCAATCTTCTCCGCCCTCAGAAGCCCGCTCTTCAGCCTCGCCGACGATGCCCTTTTCCTCTTCCGCGCCCGCCATGGGTCGCTGCACCCCTTCCGCGAGCTGCCGGGCGATCTGACGGAATCGGACATCGAGGTCGCCTCTGCGCTCGAAGTGCTGGCTTCCCTGCACCGAGGAAGAAATCATCAACCCATCGCCCTCACCATCCGCCGGCTCCTGGATGCGACACGCGCCCAGGCTGGCTTCGCGCTCTGGCAAGCGGGGGATCAGATCCTGGCCAACGTGTTGCGTCTCATCCAGCTGGCAAGGAACTTCGAAGCCACCGGCGGTCTTTCGTTCCGCGGTTTCGTGCAGCACCTCGAGCAGTTGGCGGAACAAGGCGAAGCCACCGAACAACCTTTGATCGAGGAAGGTGTGCAGGGTGTGCGACTGATGACCGTGCACCGGGCGAAGGGGTTGGAGTTCCCGGTGGTGATTCTGTGTGACATTACCTGCTCGGTCAGCGACTACGCTTCTCGACATATCGACCCCGATCGCAGGTTGTTCGCGGTGCGTTTGGCCGGCGGCGCACCGTGGGAGCTCATCGATCACGAGGACATCGAGGGGCGGCGCGAAGAGGCGGAAAGCCAGAGGCTCCTTTACGTCGCCGCGACACGCGCCCGCGACCTGCTGGTCGTGCCCGCGGTGGCGGACGAGCCGCGGTATCGAAGCTGGGTGGCGGCACTCACTCCTGCCCTGTATCCAGAAGGCAAGACCTCTCACCTTCCCGTGGTAGCCCTGAACACGCCGCGATTCGGAGACCAGACGGTGCTCGATCGGCCCATGGGCTCCCAGTTGCCCCCCGGTGCCGGGATCAAGCCGGGGCTCCACAAGCCGCGCAAGGGAGGCCACCGCGTCGTGTGGTGGGATGCCGCGCTCCTCGACGAGCCGTCCCAGACCAAACCGAGCATTCGGCGTGATTGGATCCTCAGGGCTTCCGAGGGAGAAGGAACAGATCCGGGTGCCGCGCGTTACGAAACGTGGCGTGCTCGCCGCGAGGCTCTCTTGGAATCGGGGAGTCGTCCTTCGCTCGTGGTGACGACGGCGACGCGGGCGGCCGAGGCGGGGCTGGCGATGCTGAAACCGGAAGACATCCGTATCGAGGTCGTGGAGCGCTCCTCCAGGCGTCCGACTGGCAAAGCCTTCGGTACGCTCGTCCACGAGGTGCTGGCGACGACCGAGCTGGACGCCGATCGCAAGCGCATCCACCCGCGGGCGGTGATACTCGGCCGGGTCTTCGGAAATACCGATGACGAGATACTCGCCGCGACGGAGGCGGCCTCGAAGGCTCTCTCCCATCCGCTCCTGATCCAAGCGGCGGGGCTGGCCGCGACCAGAGGACTATGCCTGCGCGAGACCCCCATCATGATTCGAAACGAGGATGGCTCGCTCATCGAAGGCGTCGTCGACCTCGCCTTTCGTACCGGCGTGGACGCTCCTTGGACGGTCGTGGATTTCAAGACCGATGCACGGATCGACATCGGCCAGCAAGAGTACCGGCGCCAAGTCGCGCTTTACGCCGAAGCACTGAAGCGAGCGAGCGGCGCCGAGGCACATGGCGTACTGCTCTATGTGTGACGCATCATCAAGACGCCGAAAGGATTCCCAGCGGGATGCCACGACCCTTTGAAATGTGAGTGTGGAGGCACCCTCCGCCTCATCTCTTTCATCACCGAGCAGAAGATCATTGGAAAAATCTTGGGTCATTTAGAGAAGCGAAAGGCCGACTCCTGCGCTCCTCCTCGGCCTTAGCCTCGGCTTCCCCGTCTGTGCCGTCCCTCCGGCACCTGAAGGCATCCCGGTGTCTTCATGCCCAAACTCCCCCCGCCCCCAACTGCCCAAAACCGTCTTGCCTTGCCCTGTGCACTTCTGCTACCGCCACCAACACCCAATGAGCTGCCACCATACGCAATGACCTGCCACCTGACCGGAGCGAGCGAGGCGTTCATTAGGTGTCAAGAAGTTGAACGTGCCGGCTCGCGGGAAGGCTTTCTTGGCGGGCATTGTTGGCACGAGTCTCCCGAGAAGGACCGGACCTATTGGGGAACGCCATTCTTCAAGCTGCCACCAAAATTCTATGACGGCGACGACTACCCTCTGATCTACAAATTCATTTGTGAGAAGCACGAGAAAAAAGCATCGCTAAACGCGGTCGACTAATTTCGTTAAGTACGGACTTTCCTTCCCAGAACAGCGTTCTAGGCTCGGCCGGCTCTCGAATGCCCGCATGCGACGGTATCCATGCGTCAAGAGAGTTGAAAATCATCATTCTCTCCCGCATTGTTGAATGGAAGCAGGATCGCAGGTGACGATGAGGCACGCGGTCATCACCGGAGGCTCTCGAGGGATTGGTCTTGCCGTCGCGGTCGAGCTCGAAGCGCGAGGCTGGGGAGTCTTTCTGGTGGGTCAACACGGCGAGCGCTTGGCCGCGGCATCCGCGCGCATGAAGCATCTGGTCGGAACGTTCGCCGTCGACCTTGGTAACGGCGAGGAGGCGGCTCGTACCGCGGCCGTTGCCGTGAGGCAGGCAGTCGGTGCGATCGACCTCCTGGTTCTCAATGCGGGAATCTTCGTGGAAGAGGCTTTGATGGCAATCCAGGAGGAGGCGTTCCGACGAACCATGGCGGTGAACCTGGACGCGAATCTGTTCCTGGCGCGGCATCTGTTGCCGGTTCTCCGTAAAGGAGATCGGCCGCGAATCGTGATCATCGGGTCGACGGCGGCCTACGGCGCCTATCCTCCGGGCCCCGCCTATGGCGTCGCGAAGTGGGCTCTACGGGGACTCGCGGTCGGTCTGCGTCATGAGCTCAAGACCGATCGCATCGGCGTCACGTATCTCGCTCCCGGTGGAACGCTCACGGATATGTGGGATGAAGACGAAGCGCCGCCGGACCGGCTCCTGCAACCGAGAGATACCGCCGTAATCGTCGCGGCGCTCACAGAGCTCAGTGAGCAAGCGGTCGTCGATGAGGTCATCCTGCGGCCCATGCTCGGTGATGTTCATTAGCTTTGCGCGGCGCTGGAGAAAATGATGTTTGATTTTTCGGAAGACGAATTTCTGTTCATGCTGGCTGCCGGAGTCGCCGGAGCCGCCGGAATCATTCATTGGGTCAGGTTGGTTTCGCCCAATCCGCCTCTGCGTGACCGCCTCGGCCCGTCGCCGCGTCTTGGGCTCCTGGCTCTGCCGGCGGTCTGCCTCGCGATGGTCACAACGGTCATTTGGAATTGGGCCGATCCAGCCCAAGTAGCGGGACACGTGGATTACTTGATCCTGTTCCTCGCTGGAGCCGCGACCTGGTTCGGGCTGACGGTGGCGGCGATATCGGCTCTCGGCATTCACCTGCGATATGACGTGGTGGAGAGCGGCAACCCGGCGGCGGCCATTTCCATTGTCGGCGCAACGCTGGCGAACGCGTTGATTTACGCGGGCGGCAACATCGGCGCCGGGCCCACGATTTGGACGACGATTTTCCCGGCCGCGGTCGGGTCATTGGCTTTGTGCCTGCTGTGGTTCCTGGTGGAAGCCACTACGCTCCTCAGCGATGCGATCACCATCGACCGGGACCAGGCGAGCGGAATCCGAGTCGCCGGATGGGCCATCGCCTCGTCGATCGTGCTGGGCCGCTCGGTGGCGGGTGACTGGACCGGATGGGATTCGACATTCGAGCACTTCATCAAGCTGAGTTGGCCCGCCGCAGCACTGACCGCCGGCATGATCCTCATACAGATCCGTTGGCGGCCTTCCCCCGAGCGCCCGCACCCGAGCGCGCAGTCAGGACTGCTACCGGCACTCGCGATGGTTCTCGCCGCAATTCTCTACGTAATGACGCTGCCTCCACCGGAAATCGGAGAGCATGTCATCACATACGATGAGTACATGAATTACCGATGATCGGAACCAGTGCCCTCTGCTCACGGCCGCCGTCGACGGATATCGATGACAGCGTCGCGGTCGCCGCCGCGCCCGTCCTGGAGCGCGAAACGTTCATAGACATCCGGCGACACATGGCCCTTGAGGCCTGCAAATGGGATCCACAGGTCGAGGACGTTTCCATTCTTCAACCGTTTCCCTTGCTGCTGCGGCGCGCTCAGTGGCGCTACCTGGCCGCCTGCGCCGAAGCCCTCTCGCGAGAGACCTGCGCGGCGGAGCTCGCTCTCCTCGAGCGGCCCGACCTGCTACGGAAGTTGGCCGTCCCGCCCCGACTGGCGCCGCCGATCCTTCGAGGACTGCGTTCGAAGCTGCCTGCCGCCGACGAGGCCCGCGTCATGCGATTCGATTTTCACCCGGCGCAAACAGGGTGGTGCGTCTCGGAGGTGAACAGCGACGTGCCGGGTGGATTCTCGGAAGCCTCGGAATTTCCTTCGCTGATGTCGGAGCACTATCCCGGATACGCGCCCGCCGGAGCGCCAGGGCCCGACCTTGCGAGCGCCCTGGCGCGAAGGATCGAGGACATTGGCGGAAGGCAGCCGGCCGCGCTCATCTGGGCGGCGGGATTCATGGAAGATCTTCAGGTCGTTTCCTATCTCGCCGGTCTGCTGCGCCGGCGCGGCATCGAGACACGTCTCGTCAATCCTTGGCATCTGCGGTTCGATTGCGGGAAGGGAAGCTTGCTCGCGGGTGGCGGGTGCGTGCCGCTGTCGCTCATCGTCCGGTTTCATCAAGCCGAGTGGTTGTCGCGGCGGCGGCATGCCGCGGTCGCGCCGTACTTGCTGGGTGATGCCGAAACGCCGGTCATCAATCCCGGTTACGCCATCCTCAGCGAGAGCAAGAGATTTCCGCTCGTCTGGGACGACCTCCACGTGGAGATGAGCACGTGGCGGCGGTTGCTCCCGGAGACCCGCGACCCCCGGGAGATCGGCTGGCGGCGGGATGCTCGGTGGCTGTTGAAGACCGCGTTCTGCAACACCGGCGACAGCGTCTCGTCACCTCTCACGATGCCGCGACGGGACTGGTTTCGGTCGGCAGCCGAAGCCACGTTGTTCCCGAATCAGTGGGTCGCGCAGCGCCGGTTTGAAAGCCTTGCCATCGATACGCCCCTGGGATCCGCGTATCCATGCATTGGCGTCTACACCATTGGAGGACGCGCCGCTGGGATCTACGGCCGGCTGTCGCGTACTCCCGTCGTCACCTATGCTGCGGCCGACGTGGCCGTGTTGGTCGAGGAGGAATCCGAATGATGCCAGAGAACGTATACGGCGCCTGGGCGCCGGCCGCGTCGGAGTGGTCGCAATGGGTGAAGCCGGTTCTATTTGCCCACTTGCCGGTGACTTTCGATGCGAGCGCCGATGTCCTCGTCGACAATTCCATCGCCCAACGTCTTCCTTCAAGCGACGGGGCAACAGCTCTCGTCCTGGACCTTCCGGGCGCGCTCGGAGCGCAAATGGCGGGCCCTCTCGCCGAACGAGGTTACCGGCCCGTGCCGCTCTACAATTCCTGTCCGCCGCCGGCCTGGATGGGTCAAAGCGAATCCATCGGATCGTTCTCGTTCTCCGAGAATGGGCCCCCCGTCGGGCGGGCGGCGGTCGACGTTCTGCCGATCCTCCAGGCGCTCCAGAAAAATGCCCCGCTGCTTCAGAGTCCACGCCTTCCGCCAGACGCGCCGCCTGCCTTCCTGCTCGATGCCAACCGCCGATTGGGGCAGATTGGATTCATATCCGAGCCGGGCGCGTTCGACAATCGATCGATCAGCTTGCCGACCGACTTTCCGTCATCCAGCTTTCTTCTCTCCCGAGGAATCCGCCGAGTGGTGCTGGCGCAGCAGGACGCGGTGGAGCCGGAGGCCGACCTCTCCCACACCCTGTTGCGATGGCAGCGGGCTGGCGTTTCCATCTTGGGGATTGCGCTTGCGCCTGGCAAGGGCATGACGTCCGCCCGGTCCATCACGGTACGGCGCCCGCCTCTGTTTCGCACCGCCTGGTACGGGTTGACGGCACGCATGGGGCTCCGTCCCCATCCTTTGGGTGGTTTCGGCGGATTGCTCCCCCAGGCCGGCGGCGTTGGATAAGGGTCCTCGCTTCGAAGCATCGAGCGCGTGCGAGAGATTCAGGCACAGCAGCAGGAGATTTCTTTAAGACTTCCATACCATCCCCGTCGCCTTCCGCTGGGTGGTCAAGCCGTTCATCACCTCCGTGCCGCAGGAATCCCTGGAAGCGACGTTGAGGTCGCTCCGTGAGGCGTTCAGCGGGGCGGCAGGGTGATGGGCAGCCGCATCTTCACGGAACACGGTGACGGATAGGGGACTCCCTCCGTACCAGTCGGACAAGTAAGGTAACGGCGAAGCCTAGCGCCGACACGACGAGCGCGATGAGCGTCGGCGTCCACACACCGAAGCCTCTCCCTCCGGTTGCCATATGAACCGCGGCGAGGGCCGAGATACCGGCTCCGATCGCCGCCAGGGCCTCCGGCGTCCCTCCGCGGCGAGAATGAAGCCCGGCCACGATGGGTACGAAAAGGGAGACGCTCAGAACCGAGTAGAAGGCGGTCAGAGCGAGTATCACCGTCGGGATCACGATCGCCAACGCGACACCGAGGACTCCCCCACTCACTGCGGCGAGGCGGGCTACCCGTAGCACGCGCTCATCGCTGGCGCCCGGATTCACGAAGCGTCGATAGAGGTCCTGCGACAGAGACGTGGACAACATAAAGAGAATCGCATCGCAGGTACTCACTTCGGCGGAGAAGACCGCAGCGAGCCCGAGAATCCCCACTGCGAGCGGAAGCTCGTGAACGAGCACGGTGGCAAGGGCGAGCTCGTTGTTGGCCAGGTTGGGATGATGGACACGTGCGATCATTCCCAGAAGCGGTGGGATGCAGGCAAAAACTAGAAGAACTAGACCGTTGGCGGCCACCCCGATCCGGACCGCTCGTTCGTCGCGTGCGCCATAGATTTTCTGTAAGAGCCCCGGTGAGACGATGAAAGCGGGCACGAGCATGGCGGCGTAGATCCAACCCGAGCTCCCTCCTCGCCAGAAACTCAAGTACCCCGCTGTGGCCGCTGCCTCGGTGGCGAGAACAGCGCTCCACCCACCGGCGGCGGAGAGAGACACCGGTAGCGCCACCGCGAAGCCAACCAGGAGGACCAGGAGCTGCACCGCGTTCACCCAGGCGGAGGTCAGCAATCCTCCCGCCGCAAAGTAGCTGGTCATGACCACGCCGCCGATGATGCAGCCCGCATACTTCGGGACTCCCGCGACGACATCCAGTATGAATGCAACGGCGATGAGCTGACCCGCAAGTATAGCGAGCGTCCCCACCCAGAGAAGAGTCGCCACGACCCCTCGCACCGAGGGGCCGTACCGCAGCTCGAGGAAATCGCCGACCGTTCTCAGATCGTGGCGCACCGCTATCTGCCAGATCCTCGGCCCGATCCAGAACGCGAGAAGCAGCGAGCCGATGCCGGCCGAGCCCACCCACCACCAGGCGCTGATGCCATCGCGGTAACCGAGGCCGGCCGCACCGACGGTCGAGCCGGCGCCGATATTGGCTGCCAGAAGCGTCGCGAAGAGCAAGACCGGACCGAGCTTCCGATCGGCGACGAAGAACAGACCGGTGCTCCTGACGAGACGGCCGATGGCCAGTCCGAGAACGATGAGAAGAATCGAGTAGCCGACGAGGAATACGAGGTGGAAGTTCACTGAGAAGCGGATGCCAAGTCGGAGGCCGAGGGGTAGCCGGGGATTCCTTTGGCGGCGAGCACGCTTCGCAGGATGGCGTCGGCCGTCGCCTCGGCGGCAAGGGCGCCGAGGGTCGTCAAACTAACCTCTCCCTCCCAGGTCCCCGTGGAGAGGGCGAAGAGCGTGTCCCCATCTCCGGGAGTGTGCGCCGGGCTGATGGCGCGGGCGAGACCGTCATGAGCCATCTGCGCGACTTTATTGGCCTGAGCCTTGGTGAGCCGGGCATTGGTCGCCACGACTCCGAGGGTCGTGTGCTGCGCGCTGGCCGGTTGCAACGTGGCTCCGGAACGAAGGAGCTTTCTCACATCGGCGAGACGCTTTCCATCCTCCGTGCGAACGCCCGCGACCACGCGGCCGGTCGCGGGATCGATGACGTCTCCCGCGGCATTCACGGCCACGAGCGCCGCCACGACCAATCCGTTCGGATAGGCAAAAGCCGCTGTACCCACTCCCGCTTTCATCGCACGATCGCGCTCTCCCACCTTGCCCACTGTCGCTCCCGCTCCGGCCCCCACGTTTCCTTCCGCGACCGGTCCATCACTTGCGGCTAACGCCGCCTTGTATCCACAATCGGCTCCCGGGCGGATCTCGGGCTTGTCTCCGACGCGCAGGTCGAAAAGGATGGCGGCCGGCACGATGGGAACCTTGGCGACCCCGACGTCGAAACCGATGTCACGCTCTTCCAGATAGCGCATGACTCCCGAAGCGGAATCCAGCCCAAAGGCACTTCCCCCCGACAGCACCACCGCGTGGATCCTTTCGATGGTGTTCACCGGATCCAGCAGATCTGTTTCACGCGTACCCGGCGCCGAGCCGCGCACATCGACCCCGGCCACCGCTCCCCCTTCGGCGAGAACCACCGTACAGCCGGTGGGACGCTCGCTCAGCGTGTGATGCCCGACCTTGATCCCCTGGACTGCGGTCAAGCCCCTGGAGGTTTCCTGCCCCCATGCCAAGGCACACATCCAGGCGAGCACGGAGCCGAGAATCACGCCCGTTCGTATGGGATTCATCCCTTTTCGCCCGCCCAGAAGCTACCAAACTAATAAGAGGTTGCCAAACTGAAGGCCGTATCAGAACGTCAACCCACTGGGAGAGATCGTGCGGTCAGCGTCGTCCGCCCAGGTTCGAGAAGGACGCCGCAACCGTTGAAAGGATTGGGCGTATACTGCCTTTTATGAACCTCGCGCCGGTCAGCCGTTTCCTATCGCCGGGCTCGCGCCATCAACAGACATTGCCGTGCTCCACACGGCATTCGTTCACTGGCCGAAGCCCTCTTCTCCCAACCGCGGTTCCGATCATCCTTGTCCTTCTCGCTCCCCTCCTGCTCGCGGTCGGTTGCGACAACAACGGGCCGGTCCAGCCAGAGACCCCAACCGTAACGAGCCTTCCTTCACGTTTCCGGTTGACCGGAACCGCCTCGGGCAGTAACGCCAACGGGCGCACGGCGAACTGCGCTCTCGATCTCATCTTCGAGCTGAGAACGGAAGTCTCGCGCTCACCGGAGCTCGTGGAGTACACGGGCGTTCACGGTGGCGAGGTGGGAAGATTAGTGGTGGCAAAAAACGGCTCGGGCTTTTCCTTCATCGCCCAAGTCTTTGGCGACGTAGAGGCGCGGCTACAGACTTTTGGCCGCGTCGAGCTTCTCATCCCCGTCAACATCGACGCCGAGGGCAGATTCTGGCAGCGGCTGGCTCGCTTCGACGGCACGGTGAACCAGAACGGCGAAGGAAGCGGCCGTTGGACGTGCGCGCCCTTCGACCTCAACTCCGGCGGTTACGTCGACGTTTCCTTGGTGGTGCAGGGGAACTGGACCTTCGAGCCGGAGCCCTGACCGCCTGATGAGCCTTCACATTTCCTTCACGACCTAAACCCACAAGCGGTGGACACTTTCGCTCCTAAGGACTCTCCTCGCTCCGACAGCCTCGATGGATCGGAGAGCTCCTCGCCCAAGCTTCTTCGCGCCCTCGGACTCAAAGAGGCTATCGCCATCCACATGGGCGTCATCATCGGTTCCGGGATATTCATCGTTCCCGCGACCATCGCCGGCCGGCTCCAGGCCATGGGGCCGATCTTGCTGGTCTGGACATTCGCGGGACTCCTCACGCTCTTCGGAGCCCTCTCACTTGCGGAGCTAAGCTCGGTTCTCCCCGAGGCCGGAGGTCCCTACGCTTATCTCCGGAACTCATACGGCCGCGTCTGGGGATTTCTGTTCAGTTGGAATGATTTCTTCATCAACAAGGCGGGCTCGCTCGCTGCTATCGCCATCGGGTTCGCGACCTACTTGGCGTATTTCTTTCCTGCTGTCGGTCCGGAACATGCCTTCTTCCGATTTCCCTGGAGCCTCTTTGGTCAACCCATGGAGCTCACTCTCAGTTGGAACCAGGTCGCTGCCATCCTCGTCATTGCCGTGGTGACACTCATCAACGTGCGCGGGGTGCGCTGGGGCGGCTGGGTGATGAACGTCTTCACGGCCGCCAAAGTGTTCGCCCTGAGCGGCCTCATATTGGCGGTATTCTTCTCCGGTAAAGCGCAAGCATCCAACATGATGCCCTGGTGGCCCGAGCGCTGGACTCACGAGTTCACGGCGGCTTTTGGCCTCGCCATGATATCCGCCTTATGGGCCTATGACGGCTGGATCGACGTCACGCTCACCGCTGGGGAAACCAAGAACCCGACCCGCAACGTGCCACGGGCCCTGTGGATTGGAACGGTTGCCGTCATCGCCATCTACGTCGCGGCGAACGTGGCCTTCGCGCTCGCCATCCCGGTTCCCGAGATGGCGGGCTCGAGCCGAATCGCGGCGGATGTGGCGCTTTCCGTGCTCGGCCCGGTGGGCGCTACCCTCATCGTGCTGGGTATCCTTTGCTCCGCCTTCGGATCCGCCAACGGGATGACGCTCGCCGGCCCACGCTCCATCTGGGTCACGGGTCGCGACCGGGTTTTCGCCCCCGCACTGGGAAGGGTACACCCCCGATACCGCTCGCCCCACGTGGCGATCGTGACGCTGGGCGTCTGGGGTGCTCTTCTCACTTTGAGCGGCAGTTATGACCAGCTCACCGCCTACGTGGTCTTCGGCTCCTGGATCTTTTACGCCATGACGGCGGCAAGCGTCATCGTGCTGCGCAGGAAGATGCCCCACGTGCCGCGTCCATACAAAGCTTGGGGTTATCCCTGGCTCACGCTTGCGTTCCTGCTGATGGCCGGCTGGTTCGTCGTCAACACCTTGCTGGAGGCCCCGCGCGACGCCTTGATCGGGATCGGGCTTCTGCTGGCCGGACTTCCTTTTTACGCTTACTGGACGCGCTCGGGCAGTGAACCTGACCAAGGACGGAAGTCGGACGCGCTCTAGTTGGCGGCGCGATCGTCACTCATCGTTTCTGCCGGTTCGGTGCGCTAAACCAACGCGCCAACTGCTCCGCGGCCTCGGTTTCTACGACAGCCAGTACCTCGTCGCCCTCGTTCAGACAAACCTTGCCACGAGGAAGAATGAGCTCCCCCTTGCGGATGATGGCGGAGACGACGCAGTTGGGAGGGAGAGGCAAATCTTGCAGGGAGACGCCGATGGCGGGAGCGCCTTTGGGGAGCTTCTCCTCCACCAAAGAGTACTTGCCTCGGCGCAACTTCAGGAGGGTCATCATGTCGCCGAGAGACATTTCCTCCTCGATGAGGCTGGCCAAGATGGTCGCTTGGTTGAGAGCCACGTCCACGTGGAAGGTCTCGTCGAAAAGCCGCGCGTTGCTCGGATTGTTGACACACGCGATGATCCTCGGTACTCGATAACGAGCCCGGGCCACGAACGAGATAGCCAGGTTGTCGGCATCCTTCGGCAGACAAGCGGCAAGAACTTGCGCTCGCGCGATTCCCGCCCGCTCCAGGGTGTCGATCTCGATCGGGCTTCCCTGGAAAATCACCTCGGTGGGAAGCTCACGGTGAAGCCGGGTGAGAACGTCGGGCCTCTCCTCGACGAGATGGACCTCGTGCTTTTGTTCCACCAGCAATCGGGCCAAGGAAGACGCGGTGCGTCCTCCACCGGTAATCAACACGAACACTCAGTCACTCTTCCTTTAAGCGCCGGCGTAGAG
>JBOGJF010000275.1:0-1932 GCA_050747785.1 Vicinamibacteria bacterium | reverse complement strand
GCTCCCCCCTCCGTTCCGCCAGCGACCTAAGGTTAGGCTCCATGTGTGGTTGCTTGAAGCCCTCTACGTCTCTCGGCCCGTCTGCGGCGCTTGGGCTCGCCGACGCGGCCGAGGACCGAACCGAAGCAGGAGAAAAACGAGAACGGTCGTGGCAAGCGACAACCCGATCCAACCGACGCCAACCGCCATGCCGATGGCCGCGGTCACCCATAGGCTGGCAGCCGTGGTCAAGCCGCGCACGCGCCTCCGCTGCTGCAATATCAAACCGGCGGCCAGGAACCCGATGCCGGTCACGATCTGCGCCGCGACGCGGCTCGGGTCGCCGACGCCGTCGAAGCCATGAACCGAGACGACCGTAAACAGCGCCGCGCCGAGGCTCACCAATCCCTGGGTGCGGACGCCGACCGGTTTTCCGCCGCGTTCCCTCTCGCACCCCACCACGGCGCCGAGCATCGTCGCAATGACGAGGCGCAACAGCAGTTCCGTTTGAACATCCAGAGACGGCGTCATGTATTCTTTCGGCGCGTGGGCCTCGGTCGCCGTTGCGGCGGATGGGACAGCGCAACCTACCAGCGAAGGACCGCCGCCGCGGGCGAGCCTCCCGGCATCCGTGTCTTCGGGACCACCAGGACGTCTCCGTCCCGCGCCAAGACACCTTCTGCCAGATCGTCGAGCAGGTCGTCGCTGCCGGCATCTTGCTGGGAACCGCTCACGGCAATCTCACCGGTCTCGCGATTCAGCGTGCCCCAGACGTGTGCCTCCTCTGCGACGAGGAGCCATCGGACGCGTCCTTGTACGGCCATGCGCGCCATGGTCGATAGCTCGTCGACGACGAGATGCCTTTTCGCGGAAGAGGCGTAGAGTGACAGCACTTTCTCCTCCTGCTCCCGAAAGATCTCGCTCACTATGGGCCACACCCGAGCGCGAAGCTCGTCCGGTGGGGCGGCATCGAAGTTTCCCGCCACCCCCTTTTCGGCGAGGAACGGGTAGCGGCTTGCCTCTCGATATAGGGGAAAGTATTGTTCCACTCCCGCCAGGATCAACGGCGCGTTCTCGTTCCGGAGCGTTTCCCAGAGCGCCCGGTCGATGGCACGAAAGAAACGCGCGAGGTCTTCCTTGCGGGAGTCTTTCGAAGCTCCCGCTCCAAAAAAAATCGCTCCCCGGCCAGCGCCGGGGCTCCACACATGCTGCTGAGAACGCTCTCGCTTGATGCCCACCGCTTCAGCGAGGGGTGCGGGCGCATCGCCGAGATCGAGCGGCGAGAAGGAGTAGGATGTCCCCTCGTAGAGGCTCACCTGGTTCTGGCTGATGACCAGCACCAAGTATCGCTGATTGGTTTGAAGGAAGCGCAAGAGCGGCTTGACATGGAAGCTATCCGCGACCACCAGGCGTTCCGGAAGCGTCATCGGAATCCGATAATGGACCATTCGCTCCTGAGAACGGAATATCGCGAGGCCGTCGGCCTGGTACCGCCAAAATTCTGAATCGGAGAGAGCGGCGATCGGATCCAGCAGTCCGCGCATCTCGCCCACGGCCCGGTTCTTGAGGAGCGCCTCGGCCGCCTTGAGGAGGTTATTGAAGCGAATCGGATCCTGATCGGTGCCGGGATGGTGGCGGTGCGTGGGCATCAGGATCGAGATGCAAGGAGGACTCTGCGGCGTGAGCAGAGAGTAAAGCTCCTCGCGCGTGAAAATCACCATCGGATTACCCTTCGAGCAGGAGCTCCTCCGGCTCTTCGATCAGCTCTTTGACCCGCACCAGGAACTGGACCGCCTCGAGGCCGTCCACGATCCGGTGGTCGTAGCTCAAAGCCACGTACATCATGGGGCGCACCGCGATTCTTCCTTCGGCGACGACGGGCCTTTCTTCGATCTTGTGCAGGCCGAGGATCCCCACTTGAGGCGGGTTGAGAATCGGAGTGCTCAGAAGCGA
>JBOGJF010000274.1:0-6292 GCA_050747785.1 Vicinamibacteria bacterium | reverse complement strand
TTCCGGTACGCCCTTCTTATTTCGATACGGGAAGCCGAGCGTTTGACCCCGAGCAGCTCGTAATACCCGCGCCTTTCCATCTCTCGCGAATCCTACTTCTTGTCGTCCGAGTCGACGACCTCGGCGTCGATGACGTCTTCGCTCCCCGCTGGGCCGCTGCCCCCTGAACCCGTCGCTCCCGCTCCGGCTCCGGTCGCGCCGGACCCAGCCTCGCCGCCTCCGCGGGCCGCACTCGCCTGCTTGTACATGATGTCCGCCAGACGATGGCTCGCCCGCTCCAGGACTTCGCGAGCGTTGCGGACCGCCTGTACGTCGCCCTCTTGCAGCGTCTTCTTCGCTTCCTGGATGGCGATCTCGATCTGCGAAGACTCCTCATTCGGGATCTTGTCCTTGTTCTCGGCGAGGATCTTCTCCGTCTGGTAGACCAGGCTGTCAGTTCGGTTGCGCTCTTCCGCTTCGTTCCGCCGCCGCTGATCGTCCTCCGCATGGGATTCCGCCTCCCGCTGCATTTTATCGACCTCATCCTTGTCGAGGCCGCTCGAAGCGGTGATGGTGATGGCCTGCTGCTTTTGCGTGGCCAGGTCCTTCGCAGAAACATTGACGATCCCGTTGGCATCGATGTCGAAAGTGACTTCGACCTGGGGCACGCCGCGCGGCGCCGCGGGAATCCCGACCAGATGAAAGCGTCCGAGCGTTCGATTGTCACCAGCCATCGCTCTCTCACCCTGGAGCACGTGCACTTCCACCTGCGTTTGATTGTCGGACGCGGTCGAGAAGATCTCGCTCTTTCGCGTCGGGATGGTCGTGTTCCGCTCGATGAGCTTGGTAAAGACGCCACCGAGCGTCTCGATACCCAGGGAGAGCGGCGTCACGTCGAGGAGAAGGAGATCCTTCACCTCACCCGAGAGCACGCCAGCCTGAATGGCGGCCCCCACCGCCACGACCTCGTCGGGGTTCACACCCTTGTGCGGCTCTTTCCCGAAAATTCCCTTCACGATTTCCTGGACCTTGGGCATGCGGGTGGAGCCTCCTACCAACACGACCTCATCGATCTCTTTGGCGGATAGTCCAGCGTCCTGGATTGCTTGCTTGCAGGGGCCCACCGTCTTTTGCAGCAGATCGTCGACGAGCTGCTCGAGCTTGGAACGGCTGAGCCGGAGCGATAGATGCTTCGGTCCGGTGGCGTCCGCGGTAATGAAGGGAAGACTGATCTCGGTCTCCATCGTCGAGGAGAGCTCGATCTTCGCTTTTTCCGCCGCCTCCTTGAGGCGTTGCAGCGCCATCCGATCCTTGGAGAGATCGATTCCCTGATCCTTGACGAATTGGTCGATGATCCAGTCGATGATTCTCTGATCGATGTTGTCCCCGCCAAGATGCGTGTCCCCGTTGGTTGATTTGACCTCGACGACACCTTCTCCGACTTCCAGAATCGAAATGTCGAACGTCCCGCCACCGAAGTCATAAACGGCGATCTTCTCGTCGCGCTTCTTGTCCAGGCCATAGGCCAAGGCGGCCGCGGTCGGCTCGTTGACGATGCGCATGACTTCGAGGCCGGCGATCTTGCCGGCGTCTTTGGTGGCTTGCCGCTGGCTGTCGTTGAAATAGGCGGGCACGGTGATGACGGCCTTGTCGACTTTTTGCCCCAGGTAATCCTCGGCGGCCTGCCTCATCTTCTGCAGAATCATGGCGGAGATTTCCGGTGGAGAATGGGTCCTCCCTTTGATCTCGATGCGCGCATCGCCGTTCTCGGCCTCCACGACCTTGTAGGGAACCATCTTCATCTCTTCGTTGACTTCCTCGTAGCGGCGTCCCATGAATCTTTTGATGGAGAACACGGTGTTCTCGGGATTGGTGACCGCTTGACGCTTGGCGACCTGCCCCACCAGGCGCTCGTTCCCCTTCGAAAAAGCCACCACGGATGGCGTGGTGCGGCTCCCCTCGGGGTTCGTGATGACGACCGGGTTGCCCCCTTCCATGACCGCGACCACGGAGTTCGTCGTTCCGAGGTCGATGCCGATAGTCTTGCTCATTCCAGACCCTCCCAAACGCCCCCTTGTGGAGAGCTTTAGTCAGGCCAAAGGATAGAATGTGAGCGGGAATTTGTCAAGTTTTTGCCTATCTCCCGGCCAGTCAACGGCTCCGCAGCTTGTCCGGCGGGGGATACATCTGTCACTTGAGGGGGACCCGAGAAGAGCATCCGGGACCCAGCGCCTTTCACTCTAATCCATTTTGTTACAGTATCTTGTATCGTTATCCTTTCTCGTAGGAATCTGGTATATAGGTTGCAACCTCTTACGTCGGTAGACGGGCCCCCAGGGGAAGGGAGGTGCCATCGTGGTGCGCACTGCTTACGTCCTGACCGGTATGCTGACGGTGCCGGTGTTGCTGACGTCCGTGACGCTCTCATTCGGCCAGAGCGGTCGAACGTACAACTACGCGCACGTTCGCTACGCCGAGGGCGGGGCCACGCTCCAGCGGGCGCTGGAGCCCGAAGCCGGAGAGGCCGCCATCAACGTTCCGGTGATGCCGGGGGATCGTCTCTGGACCGCGTTCGGTGGGCGCGTCGAGGTTCTCTTCGCCGACGGGACCGTGCTGCAGATGGACGAGAGCACGAAGGTGGACTTCACCGCGTTCGCCGAGACCGCGGGTGGGGAAACGCTCCTCCGGCTGTGGAACGGAAGCCTTTTTCTCCGCATCGTCGATGCCTCGTCCGCCTCCTATCGCATCGACACGCCGTCCGGCAGCATCTTCCCCGCCTCCGAAGGATTGTTTCGGATCGACGTCGACGAGAACGGCAGCGCGACGCTTTCCATCTACGAGGGCGTGGCCGAGCTCGCATCCGAAACCGGTTCGGTTCTGGTCCGTACCGGTCAGCGAAGTTTCGTCCAGCCCGGTCTTCGACCGGAGTCCCCTTTCGAGTTCAACACCGCTCTCTTCGACGCCTTCGCCTCCTGGAGTGATGGCCGGGAGCAGCTCCAGCGTTACTCGCGCCGCATCGAAGGTGTCCCGGACGAGCTCGCCGTCTACACCGGCGAGCTCCAGCGCTACGGCAGTTGGCGACAGGATTCTTCGTACGGAGCGGTCTGGTATCCCAACGTGTCCGTCGGTTGGAGCCCGTACACGCAGGGTTCGTGGTCGTACACTCCGTTCGGCTGGACTTGGATCTCTTATGAGCCTTGGGGATGGGCTCCTTACCACTACGGCCGTTGGGGATATGGATCGTTCGGTTGGTACTGGATCCCGGGATCTTATTGGGGACCGGCCTGGGTCTCATGGGCCTTCGGGCCGAGCTGGGTGGGATGGTGCCCGTTGGGGTCCTACAATCGACCCTTCTTCTCGTACCGTTCCGTCTTCGACTATGGCGGGGGAGGTTACGGTAGTGGATATCCCGGGCACGGATGGAGCTTCGTCAAGAAGGACCACTTCCGTTCGGTGCCCGTCGAACGCACGCGACTTCGTGTCGGAGATATCCGCGCGACCGCCAATCAGGGAAGCTTATTCGAGTCCGGAGCGATCCTGGATCGCGAGCTTCGTCCGGTGGCGGTTGGGACCACGGCGATGTCGCGCGCGACCGGACCATCGAATCGAGCGACCTTCGCGAATGCGCCGGACTCTGCGTCATCGAGCCGCACGGGACTCCGTCGTGGAGCGCGCGGAACGCCACAGACGCTCGAGCGCTCGAGCCCGTCCGGTACTTACGCCGTACCTCGACTTTCAACCGGATCGAGTGATGACACGACCGGCGCACGAACCGCGGTTCCTCTTACGGGGAAAAGCACAGAGGTCGGGGGACGGACCACGGATGTCACCGGACGCACGACCGGCGAAGCAACCGTGATGAGCAACCGCGGGGGTTATCCGGCCGGCGTCATCGAGAGCAGCCGGGGCACGGCGACGGCGCGAACGCCTGGGGTACTCTCCGCGCCGACCGGGCCGTTCGGAGGAGTGACGCGCGGACCCGTGGAGCGGAGCATGGGAAGGAGCGCGGGCAGTAAGGACTTCTTCGGGCGGGGGCCGTCGAGCGTCGTTGGCCCACGCTCGGAAAACGCGGGCGCGAGGGCAACGCCTCGGACGAGCAGCCCGAGCGGCAACCGATCCTCGCAGGCTTCGAGCCGAACTTCTGGGAGTTCGGGCAGCAGCAACCGAAACGACAATCGAGGGAGCAGTCGGCCTCGGAACTAACCCCGATCCGAAATCATCCCTCGTTCCACAACCGAGCCATTTCGGAGCGGGCCTAACCAGCGGTTGTCAACGGATACGCAGGATCCAGGGCATCAGGAAGAGCACGTCCTCGCTGACAAGTGAGGCGACGAGCTCGGCCACATTGGAGAATGAGCTCACGGGAAGGCCTGGCAACACCGCGGAGCTCCCCGCGCCCCATGGAACACCCACCGAGAGTAGCTCCCGCAAACGGGGCCTCTTGGCGTAAGTCACGACGTTGACTTTCTGCTCGGGCGGGATGCCGGCTTTCCGGCGCGCGAGCGAAACCGCGTCCTCCAAGTCTCCCAGCTCGTCCACCAGTCCGCGTTCTTTGCCCTGCCGACCCGTCCACACCCTCCCCCGGGCCACTTCCTCGACCGCCTCCAAGCTGAGGCGGCGTCCCTCGGCGACTCGGGGGACGAAGAGCTTCTCGTAGAAGAACCGAAGGTGCTCCCGGATCTTGGCTCGCTCGTCGGACGTGAATGGCCGGGTTGGTGAGCGAAAACCGGCGCGCCGATGGAGAGACAACGTCTCGCGATGAATACCGAGCATGTCCAGCAGACGCCGCGCGACCACCTTTCCACCCACGATGCCGATCGACCCAGTGAGCGTCGAGGGCTCGGCGAGAATGGCATCCGCCGCGGTCGCGATGTAGTAACCTCCCGACGCCGCCACGTCTCCCATCGAGACGATGACGGGCTTCTCCTCGCGCGTGCGAGCCACTTCCTTCCAAATCAAGTCCGAGGCGACCGCGGCCCCTCCTGGACTGTCCACGCGAAGTACGACCGCCTTGACGCGTCGGGACTTGCGGACTCGCGTCAGAAGCTCGCCGAGACCGCGCGGGCTCACGATTCGCGGAGACGGACTGGCGCGCCGCGCACCCGTCGAAGTAATGACGCCGACCGCATAGACCACGGCAACCTGCGGTCGTCGGAAGCCAAGCATCCGACGCAACCATCCGTCCCGAGTCGGATAGCGCGTGTGCGGGTGAACGATCACCTCGACTCCGAGCATCTCCCGTAGGTGAGACTCGCAAGAGTCTTCTTGGCCGATTCGATCGACGAGCCCGAGCTCGAGGGCTTCCTGTGCCAAGTAAGGTCCGTCATCCAGAATCCTTCGCACGCGCTCGGCCGATAGCCCGCGTCTTTCCGCGATCACAAGCTCCATTTGTTCCGACAAGTCGGCGAGGAGAGCGCCCACCGCTTCCCGATGCGCTTCGGACATGTCGCGACGGGTGAACCGCTCCGCCGCGCTCTTGTATTCCCCGACCGCATCGAGCTCGGCCTCGATGCCCATACGATCCAACATATCCTTGAAATAAAAGGACTCGGCCTGCAAACCCACGAGATCGAGCGTGGCGCCGGGGTGCGCAATCAGCACGTCGCACGAGCAAGCGAGCGTGTAGTCGAGATTGCCGGCGCCCTCCAAGAACGCGACAACGGGTTTCGGGGGTTTCGGCGGCTTGCCTGCCGATCGGAAGGCGCGGATCGCTCGCGCCAGGCTCGCGGCCTTGGCCCACCCGATCTCGGGATGCGCGAATCTCAGAATGAGCGCCCCCACGCGGCGATCGTTCGCCGCCCGGCGGATGGCGAGCGTCATCCGTCTCAGGTCGGATTTCGGAGTTCGCGCAAGGAAGGGGGGCTCCGAGCGGGTCTCGACGACCTCGTCCTCGAGCCTTACCTGCAGGACCAAGCGCTTCTTTCTGCCGTCACGACTCAAGCTACCAAGCTCCTTCCGCCATGGATCGACTACGAGCCTTCCATCTTACTTCACCCTGCCCCGCGCCCCGGTGGCCCCTTGACGCGCAACCCTCACTTATCGTGTAATAATAAGGTCCTTAATCACAGAGCCGCGCCGAGAAAAGGGCACCCTTCGCCTCCAACGATATGGCGACCGAGAGCAAAACCGAAAGCCCCAGCCGTGCGTTCGAGTGGGTAGGCCCCCTCTCGAGCAGGCCTCTCGCCGAGGTGATGCGCCGCATCGCGCTCGAAGAGCGCAGCGGCGATCTCCAGGTCATCTTCGGTCAAACCGTCAAGACCATCAAGACCGTCTACTTCGACCGCGGCTTCGTCGTGCTCGCGGCCAGCAATCT
>JBOGJF010000273.1:0-3109 GCA_050747785.1 Vicinamibacteria bacterium | reverse complement strand
AGAAGGCAGCCAAGAAGCGGGCGAAGCGCGAAGCGCCGCCCGCGGTGACCAAAGAAATGGTGGATGCCTTGACCGCGGACGTGCACGAGGCCGAGAAGATAGAAGGCCTTCTCGCTGACTGGGCGCTTCCCGGAGGGCACGCGGCAGCCGCGGCCTTCGACATCGCGCGCACGATCTGCCGCCGCGCCGAGCGGCAGGTGGTACGTCTCGGGGATAAGGGCGAAAAAGTTCCCGCTAACGTGCTCGCCTATCTCAACCGCCTCTCCGATCTCCTATGGCTCTTTGGCCGGCGTCTCGAGAAGGATGCGGGCGTCGACGGCGCGCTCCGCGACGGCAAGCATCCGGGGACCGGTTGGTCTCGGGCCTGGTGAGCGAATGCTCGATGCGATTCTCGCCTCGATCGCGCCGGCGGATGGGGATTGGTTTGCGAAAGCACAGGAGCGCCACCAAACCCTGACCAAGCCTCCCGGGAGCCTCGGCCGCCTGGAAACGATCGCCGCAAGGCTCTGCGCCATCCAGTCGACACTCCGGCCGGATGTTTCTCGGAGGCGCGTCGTCGTATTCGCCGCCGATCACGGCGTGGTGGCGGAAGGCGTGAGTCCTTACCCCTCGGAGGTCACCGCGCAGATGGTCGCCAACTTCATCGCCGGCGGCGCGGCCATCAACGCGCTGGCCCGCTCGTCCGGAAGCGAGCTATGCGTCGTCGACGTCGGGGTCGGCCGCAATCTCCCGGAAACCGCGCGCCCGGCGGACGGCGTTCAATTTCTGTCGCGCCGGGTCCGTAACGGAACGGCGAACATGGTAGAGGGCCCGGCCATGACCGCGGAGGAGATGCAAGAGGCTATCGGTGTCGGCATCGAGGAGGCAGAACGCGCCGCGCAAGAGGGGATTGCGGTGCTCGGCCTCGGCGAGATGGGCATCGGCAACACCACGGCCGCGAGCGCCGTCACCGCGGCGCACACCGGCTGCGAGCCGTCTCGGGTTACCGGGCGGGGAACCGGTGTCGATGACGGCACCCTCGCCCGCAAGATTGCGACCGTCGAGAAAGCTCTGAACGTGAACCGACCGCGTCGGGACGATCCCTTCGACATCTTGCGCAAAGTGGGCGGGCTCGAGATCGCGGGTCTCTGCGGGCTCTGTCTCGGAGGTGCGGCGCATCGGCTGGCCGTCGTCACCGATGGGTTCATCGCGACCGCGGCCGCGGCGTTGGCGGTTGGGCTTTCTCCCGACGTCGCCGACTACTTGTTCGCGGCGCATCTCTCGCCCGAGCCCGGACACCGCGTGCTCCTCGATTCGCTGCGGCTCGAGCCGATGCTGGATCTCGAGATGCGTTTGGGAGAGGGAACCGGTGCGGCGCTGGCGATGAACCTGATGGTGGCTTCGGCGGCGGCGTTCAATGAAATGGCGACCTTCGAATCTGCGGGGATTGCGGGGAAGGAATGAGAAGGCTATCCGCGGCGATCTCTTTTCTGAGCCGGGTTCCCGTGCCTCAGAGGTTGGGAATCGACGCGGTCGACGTCGGTGGCGCGACGATATTCTTTCCGCTCGTCGGTGCCGCGATAGGTGGGGTCGGCGCGTTGTTCCTCGAGCTATCGTTCCTTTTTCCGGCGACTCTCACCGCGCTCCTGGTCGTGGCGTTCTGGGCGCTCGTCACCGGCGCGATGCATCTCGACGGGCTCGCGGACACGGCCGACGGTCTGGGCGGCGGCCGAACGCGCGAGGAAAAGCTCAGTATCATGCGCGATCCGTCGGTGGGCTCTTATGGCGTCGTGACGTTGATTCTCTCGCTGGCCGTCAAGGTGACGGCGTTGAGCACGCTCATCGCCCGCGGTCTAGCTGCGCCCTATCTCATCCTCGCGCCGACGCTCGGGCGCTGGGCCACCGTTCCGCTCGGATATCTTCTTCGCTACGCCCGTGGTGAGGCCGAGGGTTTGGGAGCCGCGCTCACGGGACGCGTCGGATGGTGGGACGTCCTGGGCGCGACGGCGATCGCCGCGGTCATCGTGTTTCTCGCGGCCGGTGCGAACGGCTTTTTTTGTTGGGCGGTCGTCGTCGCCGTATTGGGGATCTTAGGAGCCTGGTTCCAGCGCTCGATCGGCGGCGTGACCGGCGACACGTTGGGTGCCGCCTGCGAGCTCTGCGAGACGGCGGCCCTAGTCGCCGCTGTTGGTCTCACGTCCTGAGATGTTGACGCTCGTTCTGGGTGGTGCGAGGAGCGGTAAGAGTCGCTACGCGCAGTCGCTCTGTGACGGAGCGAACGGTGTCTTGTTTCTCGCCACGGCACGGCCTGCGGACGAAGAGATGCGGGCGCGCATCGCACGTCATCGCGCCGAGCGTCCCGCGGAATGGAGGACCATCGAAGAACCGTTGGCGGTGCCGAGCGTGATCCGCCAATTGCATCCAGGAACGACCGTGCTCTTGGATTGCTTGACGCACTGGCTCGCCAATTTGGCCTGGGAGCATCGGAACCTTCCCGAAGAGGAGCAGCAGTCACGTATCCTGGTCGAAGTGGAGGATCTCGCGCGCGTGGCCGATGGGCGCCGGATGGTGGTGGTGAGCAACGAGGTTGGGGGAGGCGTCGTTCCGGAGAACGCGGTCGGGAGGCGCTTTCGTGACTTGCAGGGCATGGCGAATCAGCTCCTGGCGGCCGAGGCGGGCGTCGTCGTGTTGATGGTGGCGGGCCTTCCGATGACTCTGAAGGGATCAACCAACGGACCTAAAGAGCCGAGCTTGTAACCCCTCGTTCATCTCGTGAGTTTGGACGCCATGGACAGTTGTGCTATAGAGATACCGTTACCGTAACAGCTTGGTTGGTCGCGGGGGGGCGATGCGGATTCCGTTTATCGTTGCGGCCCTAGTCGGGAGCTTGGCTCCGCACGCCTGGGGCCAGGCGCTCCGCAACGCTGAATACAAGGTCGCTACCAACGAGGGCATCGACTACCTCTTTCGCCTAGAGCACGACAACGCGATTCAGTTCTTCGCCGACTTGGGCGCAAAACGCCCCGATCACCCCGGGCCCCCGCTGGCGGAGGCGATCTCCTACTGGCTCCGCGAGCTATTCGCCCGACAGGAGCTCGACCTCGACGAGTTCATCTCTCCCGGCTACTTC
>JBOGJF010000272.1:0-3677 GCA_050747785.1 Vicinamibacteria bacterium | reverse complement strand
GCTGGCTCCCACGATCCGGTGACAAGGGATCACGAGGGGGATCGGGTTGGCTCCGTTGGCTCCCCCCACCGCGCGGAACGCCTTCGGGCGTCCCACCAGCAGCGCGATCTCGGAATAGGAGGCGGTTCGTCCATAGGGGACGCGCTCGACATTGGCCCAGACCGCCTTTTGAAAGGTGCTCCCTCGCACGTCCAGCCTCAAGTCGAAGACCCTCCGACGGCCGTCGAAGTATTCTTCGATCTGCCGAGCGGATTCCTCGTGACCCTCGACTCCAGGCAGGATCCGCGCGCCCGGGAAGGTTCGTCGAACCCAGCGTTCCAGTCTTTCCGGCGAGTCGCGGTCCTCACCAAAACCGATGGCGGCGAGTCCGCGTGAGGTCGAAATCAAGTCGATGGGACCCAGGGGGCTTTCGAGCGTGGAGCGGTGCAAAGTCTCCGTCATGGCGATGGCGTTCGCAGTCTAGACGCGACGGGAAGCCGGATCAATTCCTGGCGAGGAATAAGGTCAGACGGTCAGGAAGAGCGGGGAGGGTTCGGGAGATGGGACCGACGGGTCGCTAGCGCTCGATGGAATCGAGCATCTCTTCCCAATCGGACTCGAGCTCGAAGAACCCCCGGCCGAACGCGGAGCGGGCACCGGCGTCGATCCCAACCTTCTCGGCGCGGCGAAAGAACCAACGGAGGCGCTGTATGCCATGTCTCTCGAAGAGATATTGGACGAACGATCCGGCCAATTGGATACGGATTCCATCCGTCGTCCCCTGTGAAGCGCGCTGCAAATGGGCGATGCCGGTGGCCGCCCGATGGTGAAGAGACGCCAAGGACCGGTTCGATGACCAGAGGAAGGTCGCCAGACCGCGCCGAAGCCACGCGAGATCCACCGGAAAACCCTGCGGCCCACCGAGGACGGGCCTGACTTCACCTACCGAGACGGCCTGCGCGTTGGTCAAGAGGTTCCCTCCTGCGAGACGTGCGAGTTCATCGCTAGACAGATCATCTTTTCTTAGTGCGATGCAATTCGCGTACCATGCACCGCCGGTAGAGACGACGCCGTAAAGTCACGTAAACAAAGCAGCGCCTTGCAAGCGCGAGCGACCGCTTCGCATCAGTGTGTAAAGAATCTCCCGCACCGTGACAAATTTACGACACTCGATTCTCGTTTGTGTCGCGGATCGCGATCGCGCAAGCTCGTCGTGCATGGGCGCGCGCGTTGCTCGTCGACCCTGCTAGACTAGGATCGTGAACAGGACCGAAGGGCGTCGAGACGGTCTGGTCACCGCCTCCCCAGGATTCGTAGCTGATGCCATGGTCGGCAAGCTGGCACGCTGGCTCCGCTTGACCGGCGCGGACGTGCTCTACAACGCCTCTTGGGACGACCGCGAGCTCCTAGCCATCGCAAGAAGGGGAGGGCGCGTTCTGCTGACGCGGGACGTGCCGTTGGCATCGGGCTCGGGGGAGCCTCGGCGGCTTCTCGTGGAGAGCGACGATTTCCGCGAGCAGCTCGTCCAGGTCGTGACGGCCTGCGGCCTCGATCCCTGGAAAGGACTCCTCACCCGCTGCATGGACTGCAACTCGACTCTCCGGCCGGCTCTCCGCGAGGAGGCTCGTCAGAAGGTGCCTCCTTATGTCTTTTCGACCCAGGACGGGTTCAAATGGTGTCCCCAATGCGACAAGATGCTCTGGCACGGGACACATAGTCACGAGATCCTCACGCTGTTCAGCGAGTTGTTTCGGGCCTCGGCGGTCCAGGGAAGGCTCGGTGGCTCTCGGTCGGGTAGCGAATCGAGGACGTGACCACCTCCTGATAGTGCCTTCCGGTTGCTCGACACCCACCCGGCGGTCCCCTTCCTTGACAAGGCAATCCTCACGCCAACGAAATCAGTCGGTTTGACCGTGTTTGCCCAAGGGTGTAGCCTGAAAACAAACTCCATATCGATAGATGGCTCCAGCGGGTGATGGATGGCTCCGCCTCCCGTTCCAACATGAGGCCGGTGACCGGAGCACGAAGGGCGCGCACTTGGGCAAGAACAAACTGAACCTGCTCGTCGTGGCGGACGTCTCCCCGCTCCAAACGACGGGAGGGTCGGCTCGCGTCGTCAAGGAACAAGCACTCGGGCTATCCGCCCTTGGCCACTCGGTTCAGGTCCTGTGTCGCCGACCGAGTGGCGATCTACTTCCCGCAGGCACCATGAACGGCGTGACCTTGAGACAGTACCCCGTCAGCCGGGCCCATCCACTCTCGTACGCCTCGTCGTCGATCTTTGGCGCTAGAGCCCACTTTCGAGACCACTTCGCCGAGGGAGATTGGGACGTGGTCCTCTTCAACCAACCGTTCTCTGCGGTGGGGGTCCAATCCGTGCTCCCCTCGTCCGTGCCCAGCATTTACTGTTTCTACTCCCCCGCGGGAACGGAGTATCGATTGCGCGCCGCCGATCCGGGGAACGGAAGCACGCCCGTCGGCACGATGCTGGTTTCCGGTGTCCTCCGACGGCTGGAACGTATGGCACTCGGGGCGAGCGACCGCATCGTCGTGCTGAGCGACTTTTCGCGAGGGCTGCTGTTGGAAAGCCACGGCGAGCTCGACGCGCCAACGGTCGCGATACCGGGCGGCGTCGATCTGGTTCATTTCCAACCTGCCAGCAACCGAGCGGCGCTGCGGGACCAGCTGCGGCTGCCGAGGAATTGCCTCATCCTATTGACGATTCGCGATCTCGAGCAGCGAATGGGCATCGACACCCTCCTCCGTGCTCTCCGACAGCTTCCCGCCGAGCCGACCTTCCAGTGCCTCATCGGCGGAAGCGGACCCCTCCGCGGATTTCTCGAAAAGCTGGCCGCCGATCTGGGTCTCGCCGAACGGGTGCGTTTCCTAGGTTTCATTCCCGAAGAAGAGCTACCTCTCTATTACCAGGCCGCCGACCTGTTCGTGCTGCCGACTCGCTGCCACGAGGGATTCGGCCTGGTCACGGTCGAAGCGCTCGCCTGCGGCACGCCGGTCGTAGCCACTCCAGCCGGGGCGACCCCGGAGATCCTCGGCCCTTTGGACCCTCGCTTGCTCGCCTCCGACGTGGGGGAGACCGCCCTGGCCGAGACGCTCATGAGAGTGCTCCCGTTCACCGGGCAGGAGGGCTTCCGGCGAGCCTGTCGCGCCTATGTAGAAAACAACTACTCGTGGCGCCGACACGTGCAGCGGCTGGAAGGTGAGCTCCATCTCGTCACCGCTCGGAGGCCTCGTGACTCCGCTCGCGAGTCCTGAACCTCGGGATTGAGATGTAGATCGATCGTGAGCGTCATGCCGGCGACGAATCTGGAATTTGACGGTCTCTCCTCCAAGGTGTAGCCTCGAAAGTAAGCCCTCAAAAATTTTCGGCATCGCGCGATTCGCCCCGTCATCTCCATCCCGTTAGGGACGCTGGGACGTTGCGGGTTTCGTCTGGGTGAGAGCACATGAGACTGTTACATTTGATCACCCGCCTGAGCCTTGGGGGATCGGCTCGCAATACGATCGACTCCGCCGCGGCGGCGGCGCGAGCAGGGTATGACACGATCCTGGCTACCGGCCCGAGCGGTGAGGAGGTCGACGTCACGCACCTGGCGACCGACAGTGGATGCCGTCTCGAGGTCATCCCGTCGCTGCGGCGCGAGGTCGCGCCGCTTCGGGACTTCGGTGCCCTGGTAGAG
>JBOGJF010000271.1:0-2276 GCA_050747785.1 Vicinamibacteria bacterium | reverse complement strand
CGCATCCCGACCTGAAGGCGGGCGGCCCGTGCCCCGAGCCGCTGTGCCGCGGCAAGCTCTACGACACCAACGCTCCGAACAAGGACGTGGAGCTGGAGGCTCAGCCGCCCATCCAGGCGACGCTCTACGAACGCCAGGTGCTGCGATGCGCCAGCTGCCAGAAAACGTTCACTGCGCCTCTTCCGCCTCAGGCCCACGGCTCCAAGTACCATCCGAGTGTGGATGCGGTGCTTTCGGTAATGCGCTATGCGCTGGGCATGCCCCATCATCGCCTCGCCCAGTGGCAGAAGTGGGCGGGCATCCCGCTTTCCCCATCGACGCAGTACGAGCGGGTGGAAGAGATGGCCAATGCGGTGTTCCCGGTTTTCCGCCACCTGGAAACGATAGCGGCTAACCGGCCGCTGCTCCAAAGCGACGACACCGGGGCCCGGATCCTCACGCTTCTGAAGGAGAACAAGACCCGGGCTCCGGACGAACGCACCGGTATCTTCACCACAGGCATGGTCGCCCGCGACTTCGATGGTGCCCTGCCTCCGATCGTGCTCTATTCGAGTGGCCGACGGCATGCGGGCGAGAACGTTGACCGGCTCCTGAAGAAGCGAACCGAAGATGCTGGTGACGTCATCCACATGGCCGATGCCTCCTCGATGGCACCCAGTTCTTCTCGGCGGATTACCGCCAACTGCATGACGCACGCACGCCGTTACTTCTTCGAAGCTTACGCGGCGTTCCCCGAGCACTGCGAGCGAGTGCTTGAGGACGTCGCGACCATCTATCAGCATGACGAGAAGACGCGAGGAATGGATCCGCTCCGGCGCCTTTCCTTTCATCAGCAGCACAGCCGGCCAGTGATGGAATCTCTCTACGACTGGATCGAAGCGCAGTTCCGCGAGCGATTGGTGGAACCCAATAGCCGGCTGGGAAAGGCGTTCTCGTATGTGAAGAACCACTGGCAGGGATTAACGAGATTCTTCAAAGTGCCCGGCGTGCCGTTGGATAACAACGAGACCGAGCAAGAGCTGAAGCCCGCCCAGCGTCATCGAAAAAACTCCCTGTTCTTCAAGACCCAGGCAGGAGCCGAGGTGGGCGACGTGCTTCTGAGCATGATCCGCACCTCGGTGAAGAACAACGTCGACCCCGTCGACTACCTCACCGCCATCGCCACCCATGCCGCCGAAGTGCGGCTCTCGCCCGAGTCTTGGCTGCCCTGGACCTACCGAACTACCCTTGCCGCCATCAACTGACCCGCCGCCACGGCTCGGCCATCCTCGCCGAAAGCGGCAGCCCGTTATAGATGAGCACCGCCAACTGCTCCGCCGGTAGCTCTTCGACTACGCCCTCGCCGCGACGAGGCCACCATTGCAGCTTTCCATTCGAAAAACGTTTCTGGCACAACCAGAATCCACCACCATCGTAGATCAAAAACTTCAGGGCCGTGCCAGCTCGGTTCCGGAACACAAAGAGCGTCCCGAGGAACGGGTCGATATGAAATTGCTCTCGACACACGCACGCTAGAGAATCAATGCCCTTTCGAAAATCGACCGGCTCGTAGGCCACGAGCACCTTCAGCTGAGGAACGAGCTGGATCACGATCGAAAGCTATCCGCTGGCGCGCCGAGCGCCCACCGACACACTGCCTCGACCAACCCTTCCTCGGGCCTCCGAAGCGTGACCACGCTGAGACTTCCGAAGGCGCTCTCCAGAGTCAGGCGACACCCTGAACCCGCTCGCTCCACTTCTCCCAACCCCCCAGCCATGAGGCTGCTGCCTCCAACACCGAGTGGCGGCAGTTCGATGAATGCAGGCGACATCGGTGAGATCGGCTCCAGTGACGTTCCTCGGTCTCGCCCCACCTCTGCTCGCTGGTCTCGCCTTCCCCCTCTCTTGTCACGGAATCCGTTCGCTTTTCCGCTCCCAGCTTCTCGGGCCCGTTTGAACCGCGTGGCGTTGAGCCCAAGAGCTGCGCAGATCGTGCTCGACGAATGACGGTCCAGCAATCTCAACGCCGCCCCCCACAGCTGCTCCGGAATCGCTCGTCCCCGCCGCTCTCGCCTCCAAGCAACGAACTCCGCCTTCACCCGTTCCAGATCTGGTTTCTTCGCGCGCATCGGTGACACCTCCGCACTCAGCCTACAGATCGCTACCGGCCTCAGTCACGCAGTCTTGCCGAAAGGACACCGAGAAGAAGACCTGGCCGGACGGGAAGTTCGAGACCTACCTGTACAACTCGAGGGGACTTTTGGAGAGCAAGACGGACGCCAAGGGTCAGACGGTGA
>JBOGJF010000270.1:0-8903 GCA_050747785.1 Vicinamibacteria bacterium | reverse complement strand
TCTCTACATAGATCCGATCCGGACCGTAAGTCCCTCGAATGACCCGCGTGTCGCCCCCCGAGCTCGCGCGGGAATTTCCCGGTCCCCAGGTGTCGAGGAGAGTCACCTTGGCACCGCTCCTCAAGAGATGAAGCGCCGTCCAACCCCCGAATGCTCCCGCGCCCACCACAACCACCCGAGGTCCCTGGCGCCTCACGACATTCACGAACCTACCAGGCGCTCCGCCTGGAATCATGGCTAGCGCAGCACCCGCTTTTAGAAGCGAGCGCCGGGAGAAACGTCGTTCCTTCCCGAGGGGATCCATCCCTTTCTTCTCCACCCGCTCCTCCTTTTCACAAAGCCTAAGCCTAGTCGAAACTGCTGTCCAGTTGACTGGACACGGTTGGTCAAGAAGCGCGAATCGAGGATCTCAATCGTTCCGTGGTTCGCGTGGCGGGAGAAGTCGCCGGGGACCGTCGGCTGGTGGCGGGTACGTTGAGCCCTACTTGTTGGTGACGGGTGTCCTCTTATCGCATGCCCATGGCCAAGGACAAGCTTCCGGAGGGCCGGTGCTCCCACGCGTACTTCCGCCAGGGACTCACGCGGTAGGCGGTGAGGCCACTCTGCGGGGCGGTCGGGCGAATCCAATAGTTGACCCCGACGTCGTAGGTTCGATACAGGTTCACCACGAGCTGACGGAGTGACGCATCCCCGGCCCCCGAGAAGTAGAAGGCCCACGCCGCCGAGGCGGAGACGTCCAGCGCGTGCTCCACGTCGGAGCCGCTACGGACATCGGTTGCCCCGTCGAAACCCGTCATATAGTCAGGGTAGTAAAGGGCCGCGCCTCCGTAGAGGTGATCGGTGTCGCTCTTCACCGCCGCCTTGAAGAACGTCCCGGTGCGCTTCACGAAGCCCGAAACCAAGGGATCTCCGGTGAAAGCATAGGCCCGTACCATGGCGTCGACGAGCAAGACGGTCATCCAAGGTGAGGCGACGAACGCGGTGGGCGTGCCGTCCCCATGCTGCGAGCCGTAGTGGTAGAGCCCTCCGTCCACGCCCACCGGCACGACACCGCCGGCTCCGTTCTGATGCCAGATCAGGTCGGCGGTCTGGCTCAGCAGCCGGCTCTTGTAGGTCGCGCTTCCGGTGACTTCGTAGGCTACGACGTTCGCCAGCAGGCGAAATGCGGCCGATCGCTCGGTCCAGAAGCCGAGGGAGGCGCTCCACCGAACCGGGGGCGCGTTCTGCTCGTGGGCGTTGACGACCCAGTCGAAATAGGGGAGAAGCACATCGTCGCCGGTCAGCCAGTAGCTGTACGCGAACGACTCGTTGTAGCTGTACTTCGGGTCTCCGAAGGCGCTCGGATCGGGGTTCTTGAGGCGGAAGAGCCCCACCGAGCGGGCGGGCAGTGTGCCGCCGGGGTAGATCTGGCTTCGGTAGAACTCCGTGGCCCGAACCGCCTCCCGCAGCGGCTTCGGAAATCCCGTGCGGAAATAGAGAGTGAACATAGCCGCGGCGCGGTCGTAGAGCCAGGCGTCGTAATCCGTTTTGTAGTGGCACTCGTTGGCAGGTGTTACCAGCGGGTCGTCCTCGTTGATGATCGAGTAGAAGTTGTTGACCGCGGCGTGTTCTTGCTCCACGGCCCGGGGCCAGGTGGCGGTCGCATCCATGGTCGCGGGGTTCGCCCGCGCCTCCAGCACCGTCGACTCCATGGGCGTCATCCGGCCCGGGCGCAGAATCCCCTTCACGAGATGGGTCGAGGGCAGTACGGCATAGACGTCGGGCTCGTAGACTCCGTCGGCGGAGACGAAGGTGCCGTCGCTCACCAGGTGCCAGCCGTTGCGCGGCGGCACGAGCGTCGCGACGTTGAGCGAACGCGCCGTCGTCCCCCACTGTACCGTGATCGTCTCGTAGCTCGGGTATGTAACCGTGAACTCGTACCGGATCTGGATCCTCGCCACCCGCACCGATTTTCCGTCCACGTTGGTGTTCCGGGCGTGCCGCCAGGGGGTCAGCATTCCCACGTGGGCCGGGATCTCGGCGCCGCCTTTCAAAACACGTACCTTCGACAGGTTCGCGGGCGTGACCGATCCGCGTGGGAACGGCACGCCGAAGGTCACGAGAGAACGAGCGCCGGGAGTCACGCCCTCCGTCGGGTAGAGTTTCACGCTCAGGCTCCCGGTTGTCTGCGCCGGCGTATGGAAGAAGAAGTCGGCTCCCGTGCCGCTCAGGGAAACGGAGCCTCCACCGCCCCCGGTGAGGGATAGGGCTCCGCTGCTAGCGCCTATGGCGGTGGGCGAGAAGCGCACCGTCAGAACCGCGGCCTGGTTCGCGGCGAGGGAATAGGATGCCGCGCCTACGATGGCGAAGGGAGCGGACGCGGAAGCGGAGCCGGTGAGGGTGCTCCCGCCGACGTTCTTGACCGTCACCGTCAGGTCCTTGCTCGACGTCACGGGGACCGAGCCGAAGGACAGGCTCGCGGGCGTGACCGTCAGCACGGGTGAAGCAGGAGCTCCGACGAGGGTCGTCACGCTTCCGGAGTTGTTTACACTGTTTGGATCCGGCTCGGTGCTGAGGATCGTTACCGAGAGGGTTGTGAGACCCGCTGAGCGTGCCAGAACGATCACCCGAACGGTGCGAGATTCGCCTGCCTTCAAACTACCTATCGCGCAACGAAGTTCGCCGCCTAGGGGGCTGCAATTGGCATACTGGCTTCCCAAGAAACTCAAGTTGGACGGGAAATTGTTCACCAGACCCACGCGCGCCTCCGCCGGTCCGTTGTTCCTGACGTCGATGAAGTAGTCGAAAATCTCGCCCACCAACACCGGATCCTTACTTTCTCTCACGGCGAGCACGGCGAGATCAGCGTTTGCTGCGTTGGCGACCGAAGTCGTGGTGGCGAGCAGAAGAATGAGAAACAGGGAGTAGCTGACGCGGCCTATCGACATCGTTGGCTCCTCGTGGACCGGGTGCGGGGTAAGGGATTCTAGCTGATGTTTGGGTTCGCGCGACGTGATGGGAAGCACGGGGGCTTCCCCACATGAGGGAGTCTTCACCACGTTTCGGGAAGCTTCCCGGCATTTCTGGGGGGCTTCCCCACAGCGTTGGTGAGCCCTACTCGAGGTGCGGAAGACTGCTCAAGCTGTGTCTCGGCCCTCCTCTTCGACGGGCACGCATACGACCTCAGCGCTCGTAGACGAGATTCCCTGCCACGTAGGTTCGTTCCACTTCGATCTCGGGCAAGACATGTGGGTCTGACTCGAGGGGATTTCGATCCAGCACCACGAGATCCGCCCACTTCCCCGGCGAGAGGCTCCCTCGATTGGAAGCGTCACCACAGGCCAGCGCACCGCCCATCGTGTAGGCATAGAGAGCCTGGGCGACAGTGATGGACTCGTCGGGAGCTATCGTCGCGCCCTTGGAGTCCCGCCGAAGGACCGCGGCCTGAATTCCCAACCATGGGTTGTCATCTTCCACGACGGGTCCATCGGAGCTCAATGCCACGTCCAATCCGTTCTGAAGCAAGCTACCGAGCGGATAGCAGCGCGAGAGATAGGCTTCCGGAAGATAGCGGCGGAAATTTTCGCCCAGACTGAGAAGAAACGCGGGCTGGGTAGCGACGTGAATGCGAAGCCGCGACGCCTTCTCCACCTGAAGGGCGTCCGGCAGGGCAAAGTGCTCGAGCCGACGGCGTCTCCGCGGCCTCTGCTTGTCGAGCTTCTGGTAAACGGATAGGACCATGTCGATGGCGGCGTCTCCGATGGCATGGGTCGCAACGTGGAAGCCGTCGCGCTCGGCTCGCCCGGCGAGCTCCTGGAGGTCGTCCTCTTGAAGGCGCATCACGCCTCGGGTGGGGGAGTGACGGTATGCCTGGCGGAGCGCGGCGGTGGCTCCGGAGAGCCCGCCATCCGCAAAGAACTTGATCGTATCGAATCGCAGGAAGTCGGATTGGTAGCCCTGCCGTAGAGCATTCAGGTCTCTCCCTTGCTCGTGCAACAACATGACGTCGAAGCGAGAGTAAAGGGCTTTCTCCTCGGCCAGCGAACGGTAGGCATCGAGGACAGTAGGTCGAACTCCGGGATCGGTCGCGCTGGTGATGCCCAAACGGTGCTGATGCCGGCTGGCGGCTTCGATCATGACTCGGCACTCCGTCCGCGTGGGCTCCGGGATCACTTGGTTCATGAGATCGATCGCGTTCTCTTGAAGCAGACCAGTGGGCTCCCCACTTTCGTCCCTCACGATGACACCCCCCGGAGGGTCGACCGTGTTGGCGTCGATTCCGGCTGCTTGCAGGGCTTGGCTGTTGGCTACTCCCATATGGCCACAGGTCCGAGTCAAGTAAACGCGGCGATCGGAGACGGCATGATCCAGATCCTGGCGGGTGGGTTGCCGCCCTTCTTTGATCCGAGCTTCGTTGTAGCCGCGGCCGAGAAGCCACTCGCCCTCGCGGAGTCTGCGGCTTGCGGAACGCAACGTCTCCTGAAGCTCGGCGGTGCTACGCACGTCGTGAAGATCGATCATGCTGGTCAAGAGATGTCCGACCTTCCAAACATGCACGTGCGCATCGTTGAAACCGGGGATGAGAGTTCGGCCCTCGAGATCGATGCGGCGCGTCGTTGGGCCGGTCAGGTTCCCGACATCGTCGAGGGAGCCGACCGCCGCGATTCTTCCCGCCGCTACCGCCAGCGCGCTTGCCACGGGAGATCGCGGGTCTTGGGTCAGCAGCGTGCCGTTGAAGAAAAGGGTGTCGATCCTCTCCATTGCTGACGTGTCTCTACCGCTGGTCACGAATTGCCGTCTCCAGAATCGAGAGGCCTTCTTCGAGCTGCTCGTCGTCAATCACCAAGGGAGGCATGAGACGGATGCAGTTGCTGTACAGGCCGGCGCGGATGAGAATCAGTCCTTTCCCCACGGCGCGCCGAATGATCTCGAGCGTCTCCTCGCGAGCCGGCTCCTTGGTGGTGCGATCTCGAACCAGCTCGATCGCCATCATGGGACCGAGCCCTCGCACATCACCCACGATGGGAAACTCGTCCTTCCAGGCGAGTAGCGTCTTTAGCAAAGCGGCTCCGATCGCCTCGGCGCGACGGAGAAACTGCGGTTGGCGAACGGTCGTCACCGCCTCGATGGCCGCGACCGAAGCGAGTGGAGTTCCTCCGTACGTCCCCCCGAGACCCCCCAGGTGGGTTGCGTCCATAATCTCGGCGCGACCGGTGACCGCGCTGATAGGCAGTCCCGCCCCGAGGGATTTCGCCATGGTCACCAGATCGGGGACGATGCCGTGATGCTCGATGGCAAAGAGCTTGCCAGTCCGGCCCATTCCACATTGAATCTCGTCGGCAATCATGACGATACCGTGCTGGTTGCAAATCTCCCGGATCTTGCGGAGGAAGCGCGTCGGCGTGGGCATGAATCCACCTTCCCCCTGGACGGGCTCGATGATGATGGCGGCGACGGCACTCGGTGCGACGTGCGTCACCAAGGCGTTCTCTAGCTGTTGGCAGCACCAGTCGACGTAATGATCCTCGCTCAGCCCGTCGGGTCTTCGGTAGGGATAAGGGGCGGGAACTCGGTAGATCTCCGGAGCGAAGGGTCCAAATCCTTTCTTGAAGAGATCGTACCGGCTGGTGAGGCTCATGGTGAGGAGCGTCCGTCCATGATAAGCGCCCTCGAAGGTGATGACCGCCGGCCGACCGGTATAGGCACGCGCCAACTTGATGGCGTTCTCGACCGCTTCCGCGCCGCTCGTGCCGAGAAGTGTCTTCTTCGCGAAGTCACCGGGAGTAATCTGATTCAGAAGCTCGGCCAGCCGAATGTAGGGCTCCTGCGTGGCCACCAGATCGCAGACGAAAACGAGCTTCTCCGCCTGGGAGCGGATGGCTTCCACCACCGCCGGCGGGCAGTGCCCGAGTGCGAGCGTCCCGATGCCACCCGCGAAATCCATCAACGTGTTTCCATCGACATCGTGGACCAAGACGCCCTCGGCCCGGGCCGCCACGACATCGGTCGCCTTCGCCAGCCCGGCCGCCACGGCTCGCTGGCGGCGCTCTAAGACCTCTCGACTCTTCGGTCCTGGGATCTCTGTCTTGAGCTTTATGGCTTTCATGAGGATTCTCCTCCTTCAAGAACTTCTGACCGGTTCACGGTTCTCCCTTACGTCCCGCCGGGCGTCCAAAACCAGCAACACTCCAAAATCGTCACAGACGGGATCGTGCAAATAGCCGGGAAGGAGACCCCGCGCCTCGAACCCGACGGCTATCTGCGCCGATATGGTGGGATCTCTTCTCTCCCCCCGAAGTACGGATTGGTAGTACTCCTCGGCCGACATATCCTTCTTGATCCGACCGTATCCACTCAACATACCGACGATGACCTGGCCCTTTAGGCCCAGCCGACGAACCATGTCATGACGGGCCGCGTAAAGGCCACGCGCAATTCCCCGACGTCGATACTCGGGATGCGTTCCGATATCGACGCCATAGAGCCAGTCCCCCGCGGGGTCATGGGACGTGAGCCACCCCCCTTGGATCACTTCGGCAAAGGTGTGGTTTGGGTGCTGAAAATCGAACTTCCAGCGGATAGAGCTGGTCATTCCCACGACACGCTCGCCATCGAGCGCCACGAACTGACCCTCAGGGAACATCTCGATATGCTTCAGATAGTGCTCTTTCCTGAAGCGCTCCGCCGGATCGAGCGAGGGGAAACAAATTTCCTGAAGCCTTTCGAGCTGCGTCGCGTGCTCGGCGCGCGTCGAGGTGATCACGATACCACCGGCAAGCACTGTGTAATGGCCCATCGCCGGAACAGTATAGCGAAAAGCGCGAAAGGAGCCGTTCCAGAAACGTGGAAGGAAGACGGGCGGGGCTCAGCTCTCGTTGATCGAGCTCCAGTCGTAGGGGAACCAGTCCGGCATGCGGCGGATCTTGTAGTCCAGGTGGATGTGCTTGGTATCGCGAAACTCTTCGAGTCCCTCCACACCGAGCTCGCGCCCCATTCCGGAAAGACGCATTCCGCCGAAGGGTCCCGCTTCATTGTCGGTGAGAGGATCGTTGACCCAAAACGTACCCGCCCTGATGCTGGCGGCCGCGGTCATCGCGTACTCGAGGTTGTTGGTGTAAATACTCGCTCCCAGTCCGTATTTCGAGTCGTTGGCGAGCGTGATGGCCTCGTCGATGCCCTTGACGATCATGACGGGCGCGATGGGACCGAACGTTTCTTCCTTCATGAGCTTCATGGAGTGATTGACACCGGTCACGATCGTAGGCTCGAAAAAGTACCCCTTGGCAAACCCCTTCGGTCGCTTGCCCCCTGTCACGATCTCGGCGCCCTCTTCGGTGGCGGCCGCGAGTTTTCGCTCGACCTTGCTCCGCTGCGCCGCACTCACCATGGGGCCGAGGTCGATGTCTGGCCCCATTGGATCACCCAGGCGGAGGCTCTGTGCCACCGACGAGAACTTATCTAGGAAACGATCGGCGACCTTCTCGAAAACATAGAAGCGCTCGGCGGACGTGCAGACCTGCCCCATGTTGAGGAAAGCCGCAAAGGCGGCACCCTGGGCCGCGACGTCCACGTCCACGTCGTCACAAATGATGAAGGGATCGTTTCCGCCGAGCTCGAGATGGAGCTTCTTGAGCTGCTCGGCAGCCGCCCTGGCGATGCGGCGCCCGGTCTCGACACTACCCGTAAAGGCCACCACGTCCACGTCGGGATGAGTGACCAGAGCTTCACCGGTCTCCCCAAAGCCGGTCACTATGTTGACCGTGCCGGGGGGGAAGTCCTCGAAGACTTCACTCAGCATCAAAGTGGAGAGGGGCGTGTACTCCGAGGGTTTTACCACCACCGCGTTTCCCGCAGCGAGAGCCGGTGCGAGCTTCCAGGACAGAAGGAGCAGCGGATAGTTCCAGGGAACGATGGCCGCTACCACACCGAAAGGCTCCTTGACGACGAAGTTGAACTGATGCTCGCGGACCGGCGCGATGACCCGACCGCGATCGTTTCTTCCAATCTCCGCGTAGTAGTCGAAGCACGCCGCACACCAATCGACCTCGTCCCGGTTTTCCAGAAGGGGCTTTCCCCCCTCCCGAGTCATGGTGCGAGCGATGGCATCTTTGCCTTCACGGAGCTTCGTGGCGACTCCGTGCAGGAGTTCGGCCTTCTCCGAGCCGGGAACCTTCCACCAACCGCCGAAGGCCCGGACCGCCGCGCCCACCGCTCGATCCACATCCGCGGCGCCGGCGCGGGGCACGCTGTCCAGGACTTCTTCCGTCGCCGGATTCTCGACGTCGAAGGCGTCACCGCTCTCTGCCTCGAGCCAGTCCCCGCCGATCCACATATTTCTCACAGGGTCAGCCTCCTCAGAGCGCGGGGTGCTCTAGCTGGTTGTTGGAAACGATGGGCGCCTCGGCTTCCGCTTCCGGTTCGTCGGCTAGCTCGTGCAGCGTCTCGGCGAGGGCCGTGAGCACTTTGTCGGCGACCTCGCGGGATATATTGAGAGCCGGCTCGATGCGAATGGTCTTGGAGTTCAAGAGCGTTCCGGCGACCAGGACACCGCGGCGGAAGAGTCCGGCCGCCACTTGATAGCCTAGCTCCTGGCTCGCGAAATCCAGTCCGATCAGCAGACCCTTACCCCGGACTTCGAGCAATAGCTCAGGGTATTGCTGCCGCAGCTTTTCGAGCTCACCTTTCAAATACGTCCCCGTGCGTTCCGCCTGCCCTGGAAGATCTTCCTCCAAAGTCACGTTGACGGCCGCGATCCCGGCGGCGCAGGCCAAGGGATTTCCGCCAAAGGTCGAGCTATGAATAAACGGATTCGGCTCGAGAACCTTCCATATCTTCGGCGTGGACATGAAGGCGGAGAGCGGCATCACACCGCCGCCGAGCGCTTTACCCAAACAGAGGATATCCGGAGCGACATTCCAATGCTC
>JBOGJF010000269.1:0-4684 GCA_050747785.1 Vicinamibacteria bacterium | reverse complement strand
CTTCAACTTTCAGGCCTCCGAACGGGTCGGCTTCTACGTCAACCTGACCTCGGAGAACGGCGACTCCCCGCATCTCTACGGGGCCTTCGTCCGCCTGAAACCGTTCAGCGACGGGAGGTTCTGGATTCAGGCGGGAAAGATCCCCCAACCCTTTGGCGCATTTCCCGAACGCTGGTACCCGTTCGCGAACCCATTAGTCGGCAACCCGCTCATGTACTCCTATCTCACGTCTCTACAACCTTACAGCGTCCCGGCGAACGTCGATGACCTGTGGAGCCAGCGAGGCGATGGCTTCTATTCCCAGTTTCAAGGAGACCCGCCCCACGCGGGAATGCCCATGATTCAAATCTTCCGGTGGGCGGCGGGCGGGATTGGCTACGGAAGCGCCGGCCCGTTCCAGTACCTGGGGGGCGTCACCGCGGGGAGCGCGTCCAACCCGTTACAAGTGGACGACGACGGGGGCTCGCAGGTCCTGGGAAGGGCACGTTTTCTTCCTTCCCCGGCGTTCAATGCCGGTGTCTCGGCCGCATACGGCCCCTACCTCTCCCATATCTCCGACGAAGCTCTGGATGGTCGTTCACCGGACGCATTTCATCAAACAGCTATCGGCGGGGACTTCCACTACGCGAGCGGGCATCTGCTCTTGTACGGAGAAACAGCGTGGTCGCGATGGGAGAGCCCCAACATCGCCGAGCCGCTCGACACCGTGGCCGCCTTCATCGAGACGCGCTACCGTTTGCTGCCTGGAGTCTACGCCGCGGGACGCCTCGATCGCATGACCTTCGGCGACGTGACGGCGCGAGACGGCCGCCGCGAGCCCTGGGAGTATTCGCTATCGCGCCTCGAGCTTGCCACCGGATTCTCCTGGGAACGACATGTCCTACTGAAGGCAGCGGGACAGTTCAACTGGTATGACGACGCGACGGACTTGAATGAGAACATCATCATTTTTCAGATCGTCGTGCATTTCTAGCGTCCTCGCTGGGCTTCTTGCGGTGGTCGCTTGGTCGACGGGCTCTCGCGACTCGGCGGGCTCGGGAGGCACAGTCGGCCCCGCGCGCCCCGCAAGGTCGCAGAACACGGCGACTCTATCGGGTCGGGTGGAGTTCCGGGGCTTCGCCCGTACGTCGTCTTACCAAGATGACTTCTACTCCTATCATCCCCCGAGCCCGTCGACCCACCGGCCCGATCCCCTCCGCGCCATCGTCTATCTCGAAGGCGACAACCTCGAGCCGGCCGCCGAGACGCCACCGGCCGTGATCGACCAAAAAGACGAGATGTTCGTCCCGCACATCCTCGCCGTGCAACGCGGAACGAGGGTGGATTTCCGCAACAGCGATGCGCTCTATCACAACGTGTTCTCCTTCTCCAAAGCCAAGCGTTTCGATCTCGGCCGATATCCGAAGGGTCGCTCGCGATCCGTCATCTTCGACCGCCTCGGCGTGGTGCGGGTCTTTTGCGAGATTCACTCTCACATGAGCGCCTTCATCCTGGTCTTGCCCCATTCCTACTTCACGACGACAGACGGGACTGGCTACTTTCGGATCGCCAACATCCCGGCCGGACGCTACGACCTCGTCGTGTGGGGCGATCCCTTCCAGCCCGTCCGGCGAGCGGTGGAATTTCAAAGCGGTGGCAACACCGAGATCGACTTCGTTCTCGAAGCGCGGTGAACCGTCATGTCCTTGCGCAACAAGCTCTTTATTTCCTTCGCCGTAATTTCCCTGCTCCTTCTCGCCTTCATCTTCGTTGCGGTGGAGATTCGCGTCCGCGAGCAGGTATCCACCGACACCCTCACCGAGCTCGCGCAGACCGATGCCGCCTTCGTCGAGCAATGGCAGTTCTTGAGAGAACGACTCACGCGCGAAGGTGCGATCGTCGCCGACGCACCCAAGATGAAGGCGGCTCTCGACACGGGCGACAAGGCGACCATCGAGCCCGTCGCGCAGGAGTACCGCGAGATGATCGGCGCCGACCTTCTGGAGCTCCGGGATCCGACGGGCCGCCCGGTCGCTCGCTTGAGCAAGGGCGAAGAGGCCCCATACCTGGAGCTCAGTTTTCCCATCGTCGTCGGCGACAGCGTGCTGGGGAGCCTCACGACGGGTTACGGTCTGAACCAGGGCTTTGCCGCCCGCATGAAACGTCTGGTGGGGGCGGAGGTCGCGGTCGTGGGCGGCGATCGTGTGGTCGCCTCGACTCTATCCAAGGATCGAGAGGCGGAACTTGCCGCGATGCGTCCCAGATTCGATCTCGAGCCGGGAGCCCCCGAAGAGAACGACTCTTGGGAAGTCCGACTGGGCGGCGAGTCCTTCCTGGCGCGTTCGATCTCCGAGCAGCCGGCGCCGGGCGTCGAGTTCCTGATCTTGCGCTCGGTGGACGAGAGCCTTCGCTTTCTCGGTGCGGTGCGACGCGATCTGCTCCTATTCGCGATCTTCACGATGGTTCTCGCCCTTCTTGCCAGCTATCTTACCGCCCGCACGTTGACGCGGCCGCTCGCGGCGATCGTCGAGGGCATGCGGGAAACGGCGCGTTCCGGCGACCTCACGCGGCAGATCCACATCGAGAGCCGCGACGAGGAAGCTTCTCTTCTCGCCTCGACCTTCAATCACGTCGCGAGCTCCCTGCTCGCTTTCCAGCAGCAGGCGAGGCACAAGGAGCGGCTGAGCTCGCTCGGAACGCTCTCCGCCACGTTGGCGCATGAGATCCGGAACCCGCTCACCATCATCAAGGGCTCGGCCCTGCAACTGCTCGAGGAAAAGTCCCTGGGCCAGGACGAGCGTGAGGCGGCGGCGGACATCATTCAGGAGGTAGACCGCTTGAATCGGCTGGTGCAATCGGTCCTCGACTCGGCCCGGCCGGATACGTTCCACGTAGAAGAGGTGGACATCAACGACCTTTGTCAGGACTGTCTGACCGTGGTCGCCGATTCACCCGGCGTCACGGCGGAGAGCTTCTTAGACCCTCGTCTCGAGCGTGCCCCCGTCGATCCGGCCCGGCTCAAGCAGGTGTTGCTCAACTTGCTGCTGAACGCCCGGGAGGCCCTCTCCGGTCCCGGAACCATCCGCGTCGCCACGCGCCGCGAGTCGACCGACTACGCGATCTCCGTCTCCGACACCGGGAAAGGCATCCCCGACGAGGACCTCCCCAATATCTTCGACCCCTTTTTTACTCAGAAGCCGAACGGCACAGGCCTCGGCCTCTCGGTAGCACGGAACATCGTCGAGGGGCTCGGTGGCACCATCTCCGTCCGGAGCCAGCTGGGCCGCGGCACCGAGATCGAGCTCCGGCTACCGATGGAGCCCCGTCTGGCGGACGCTCGGACCGCGAAAGGTGCCGAGGCTTGAGGGGCCCGGGGCCGCCTGAGCACCTGATTGACAGCCAATAGCCCCATGTCTACAGTGGGAAAACGATGTTCGCCACGACCCCGCCAGCTTCCGTGCGCACGGGCAGGATTCTCATCGTCGACGATGAGACCAAGATCCTGAAGCTGCTCTCCCGGTATTTCTCTCGGCAGGGCCACGATGTCCGGACGACAACCGAGCCCCAGGAAGCACTGCGGCTGGTGCGGACCGAGCGATACGACGTCGTCGTTCTCGACCACCGCATGCCTGGACTGACCGGGCTCGAGGTCTTCAAGCGGGTCCTCCAGATCCACGAGGATTCGCCGCCGGAGATCATCTTGATGACCGCCCACGCGACAGTGGAAAAAGCGGTGGAGACCATGAAGCTGGGCGCGGTCGACTACATCCAGAAACCCTTCGATTTCGATTCCATGAAGGAGGCGGTTCGTAAGGCGCTCGAGCGTCGTGACGACCGCCGTCAGCAACGAGAGCGAGGAGAGCGACAAGAACGGCCCTATCCATCGGGGCGGCCCGAACCCGACGCCACTCCTTCCTCCGTCACGACGGCCACGGAAGAGCGTCCCGAGCTCCTGGGTGAAAGCGCGGCGATGAAAGAGCTCCGGGCTATGGTGGACGCGGTGGCCGCGACCGACTCGACGGTCCTCATCAGTGGCGAGACGGGCACAGGCAAGGAGCTCGTGGCGGCGGCCATCCATCGCCAGTCCTTGCGTCGCTCGAAACCTTTGGTACGCGTCAACTGCGCCGCAATCCCGGAGGGACTCCTCGAGAGCGAGATGTTCGGCTACGTACGAGGAGCCTTTACCGGAGCGACGCAGAACCGGCGCGGCAAGTTCACCCTCGCTCACAGCGGAAGTCTCTTCCTGGATGAGGTCTCCGGCCTGAGCCCGTCCCTGCAGCAGAAGCTCCTCCGCGTCCTGCAGGAAAAAGAGTTCGAGCCTCTTGGCTCGGACAGGACGACCAAGGTCGATGTGAGAATTCTCGCTGCCACGAATCGCGATCTCGCCGAACTGACCCGGGCCGGGGAATTCCAAGAGGATCTCTTCTACCGGTTGAACGTGATTCCCGTGCGCGTACCCCAGCTACGTGAGCGGACCGAGGACATCCCTCTTCTGGCTCGAAGCTTCCTCGCGCGGTTCTCGACGAAGCTCGGCAAATCCTTCCGAGACTTCTCGCCTGAAGCGTTGGGACGTCTCGTCGCCTACGACTGGCCGGGTAACGTGCGGGAGTTGGAGAACGCGGTCGAACGCGCCGTGGCTCTTGGCTTGGGTCCGACGGTCTTGCCGGAGGATCTGTGCGACCTTGGAGACGGAAAGCGATCCGGG
>JBOGJF010000268.1:0-1902 GCA_050747785.1 Vicinamibacteria bacterium | reverse complement strand
GAGCAAATGCTCGTGATCCTGGCGATCGCGGGAACGGCTGCTTTCTCTCTTGCCTTTCCCATCTCGGTGGCGATCGTGGCGCTGCTCATCATCGTGACCATCTCCTATCGGCAAACGATCCACGCTTATCCCGGCGGCGGGGGCGCCTACATCGTGGCCCGCGAGAATCTTGGAGAGCGACCTGCGCAGATCGCTGGAGCGGCGCTTCTTTCCGATTATGCGCTCACCGTCAGCGTATCGGTTTCCTCGGGAGCGGCCCAGCTCGCTTCGGCATTTCCCTCGTTGTACCAGCACCGCGTGGTCATTGCCGTCGCTTTGGTCCTCTTGGTCATGGCCATCAATCTCCGCGGCGTAAGGGAGTCGGGGATGATCTTCGCCGTTCCCACTTACGGTTTCATCGTTCTGATGTTCACGACTTTGGGCGTGGCGTTCTTTCGCTGGGAATCGGGGAGCCTGGGGAGAGTCGTGGATCCTCCAGCCCTCGAGATCTCGCCGATGCTTCCGGCGGTGACTGCCTTTCTCGTTCTTCACGCCTTCTCGAGCGGCACCACCGCGCTCACCGGGATCGAGGCTGTCTCGAACGGGGTGACGGCATTCAAGGAGCCGCGAAGCCGAAATGCGGGCATAACCCTCCTCTGGATGGCTGTCATACTCAGCACGCTGTTTCTCGGGCTCACTTTCCTCGCCGCCGACATCGGGGCCATTCCCTCGGAGGCAGAGACCGTGATCTCGCAGATCACTCGAACCGTCTATGGGGAAAAGGGCTGGCTCTACCTGGCTACTATGGCCTTCACTACCCTGATCCTGGTGCTGGCCGCCAATACCGCTTACGCCGGCTTTCCCCGCCTGGCGGCGCTCTTGGCGGCAGACGGTTTTCTTCCACGGCAGCTCACCTATCGCGGAAGCCGGTTGGTCTTCTCGCGAGGTATCGCGCTGTTGGCTTTCATCTCCTGTGCCCTCATCGTGCTTTTCGACGCCAGCGTCACAAGCCTCATCCCCCTCTACTGCATCGGCGTTTTCGTTTCTTTCACTCTTTCGCAGGCCGGCATGACGCGCCGATGGTCTCGAATCGGACGACGTCAAAACCCTTCCCCTCCGGTCGAACGGGGGTGGATCTGGAAAATGGTCTTGAACGGTTTCGGGGCTCTCCTCACCGCCGTGGTGACCATGGTTTTTGCGGTCACGAAGTTCCGGGAGGGTGCCTGGATGGTCATCCTCGTCCTTCCCGTTCTGGTGGCGCTTTTCACCGGCATCCGTGGTCACTACCGTGCAACAGCGGCGCGACTCTCCTTGAAAGACTACGGGCCCCCGCCGCGAACCACCAGGAATCGCGTGATCGTACCGGTGAGCGACGTTCATCGGGGCACTCTCGAGGCGCTTCGCTACGCGCGCTCTCTTTCCAGCGACGTGACCGCCGTCCACGTCTCCTTGGATCCGGCGCAGGCTACGGAGGTCCAAAGGAAGTGGGAGCTCTGGGGCGACGGGGTGCGTCTCGTCATCCTCGATTCCCCCTACCGACTCTTGCTGGAGCCTTTACTCGATTACATCTCTTCTATCGCCGACCTGCGCCAGCCGGATGAGACCCTGACCATCGTCGTGCCGCAGTTCGTGCCCCGCCGCTCCTGGCAGAATGTGCTCCACGCCCAAACCGCGTTCTTCCTGAGGATGGCTCTGCTGTTTCGGCCGGGCATCGTCATCACGGACGTTCCTTATCAGCTCGTGGGGTGAGGGAAATGTACGTCATCATCGTTGGATGCGGCAGAGTGGGTTCGGAGCTTGCCTATCGACTCTTCAGCGAAGGCCACGAGGTCACGGTGGTGGACGAGGTGAGCGCTTCGTTCAAGAACCTCCCCGCCGACTATCGCGGCCGCACCGTGGAAGGTGAAGTGCTCACCAAGGAAG
>JBOGJF010000267.1:0-12797 GCA_050747785.1 Vicinamibacteria bacterium | reverse complement strand
GTGCATGTACATCCCCGTACCCCAGTCGACCAACATGGGGAAGCTATCGGGGATCCATTGCAACGGGGCGGTGACGAAGACCATGCGACGATAGGGCTCGACGGGTATCTCCACGCCGACCATCTCGCCGACTCGCGCCGCCCATGGGCCCGCGGCGTTCACGACGGCATCGACGTCCCAACGCTCCCCTCCCGCAAAAAGCGCTCGCACACGGCCCGCGAACACCTCCATGGCGCCCACCGCAACGGAAGTGCAGAAACGCACCCCCCGCTCTTTCGCCTTTTTGGCATAGCCCTGCACGAGAGCGTGGGGGTTGGTGATGCCGTCCTCCGAGCCGAAGGTGGCACCCGCGAGGTCGTCGATGGCCATTTCGGGGACCAGGCGTCGCGCCTCCTCGGGTGTCAAGACTTCGACCGGCACCCCCAGTCCTCGCAAGCGCGACGCATCGTCCCGGAATCTCCCGAGCTGGCTCTCGTCGCTCAAAACGAACAGGTAGCCGTTCTGTCTGAAGTCAATCGGCGTTCCCATCTCCTCTTCGAAGCGTTTGAACTCGGCAAGGCTGAGCCGCGACATCGCGACGTTGGCGCGATTCGAGAACTCCAATCGCACGCCCCCCGCGCATTTGCCGGTCGAGCCCGTCCCCAGAGCCTCCTCCCGCTCGAAAACTACCACGTTTCGAACGCCACGAACGGAGAGATGGTACGCCACCGAAGCACCAATGACTCCGCCACCCACGATGGCAACCTCCGCCGTTCGCTTCATCGCGGTCCAGACTAGAGTGAATCCATACCACGCGCAAATCCGGGTGGACAGTCGATCGGGGGGAAGCTAAACTCCCGGGCGAAGGAGCAAGCCGTGCGCGTCGCGATGGCACAAATCAATCCCACGGTGGGAGACTTGCAAGGAAACCTACGTCTGATTCGGGAAGCGATTCGCCGTGCAGAGGACGCGGACGCCGAGCTGGTTGTGTTGTCCGAGCTATGCATATCCGGTTATCCCCCGATGGATCTGCTGGAACGGTCTGCATTCGTTCGTCAGTGTCTTCAAGCACTCGAAGAGCTTGCCTCTGGAGTCAAGAACACGGCCGCGGTAGTCGGCTACCCAGAGGAGAACACGACCGGGACCGGCAAACCCGTCTTCAATGCCTCCGCACTTCTTCATCAGGGTAAGGTGGTCGCTCGAGTCCGCAAGACGCTGCTGCCAACCTACGACATCTTCGACGAAAACAGATATTTCGAGCCAGCTCCAGAGAACAGGCCCGTCCCGTTTTGCGGCGGGAAAATCGGTCTAACAATCTGCGAGGACATTTGGAACGACCGCGACTTCTGGCCAAAGCATCTCTACAGAATGGATCCGGTGTCCAGTCTAATCAATAACGGCGCGGAAATAGTCCTCAACATTTCCTCTTCGCCCTACGACCTTGGAAAAGAAGATCTACGCCTGCGCATGCTGCAAAGCCTCGTGGCGAAGCACAGGGTCCCTCTGATCTATGTGAATCAGGTTGGGGGCAACGACGAGCTCATCTTCGACGGTAACAGCGTGGCGCTCGCCGCGGATGGCTCACTCTTGGCACGGGGGAGGGCTTTTGCGGAGGATTTCCTGGTCGTTGACACGAATTCTCGCGCGAGTCTCCCCTGGGTCGAGGCCCCTCTCATGGAGCGTCTCTACGGCGCCCTCGTGCTCGGTACGCGAGACTATGCGAGGAAGTGTGGCTTCCGCCAGGCAGTGGTCGGATTGTCGGGAGGCATCGACTCCACGGTCACCGCCTGCCTCGCCGCCGAGGCGCTCGGGAAGGACAACGTACTGGGCGTGGCGATGCCCTCGCGATATTCCTCCGAGGGAAGCCTCGTTGACGCACGCGCGGTTGCGCAGAAGCTCGGTATCGAGTTCCGTACGATTTCCATCGAAGAACCCTTCGCCGCTTACCTTTCGACGCTGGCTCCGGTTTTCGGAGACCGAGAGGAAGACGTCACCGAGGAAAACATCCAGGCGCGGATCCGCGGAAACCTGCTGATGGCCATTTCCAACAAGTTCGGGCACTTGTTGCTTTCTACCGGCAACAAATCGGAGCTCGCGGTGGGCTACTGTACGCTCTACGGTGATATGGCTGGAGGACTCGCCGTCATCGCCGACGTTCCCAAGACCCGCATCTACGAGCTGGCCCGCTACATCAACGAGAAGAAGTCGATCATTCCCGCGAGCGTGCTCACCAAACCGCCCTCCGCCGAGTTGCGACCCAATCAGACCGACCAGGACACGCTACCCCCTTACGACGTACTGGATCCTATTCTGGAGCTTTACATTGAGGAGGCGCGCGAGCTCGACGAGATCGTGGCTCGCGGCTATGACCGAGAGCTGGTAAAGGAGATCGTGCGCCGTGTCGATGCCAACGAGTACAAGAGATACCAGGCGCCGCCGGCCCTCAAGGTGACGCCGCGCGCATTCGGCACCGGTTGGCGGATGCCGATTGCTCGTTCCCATCAGCATTAATTGTATTAGTGCCGCGGGGCCCGCCGCCTGACTGACTCCGGTTAAGGCAACCATCTAGTTTGGCGGCCCGCAGTGCCTGCGCTTTCGTCGGGTCGTTCCTCAATGCTCGCGGATCCGTTCTTCATCAGCCTCCTAGGTCAAGCCAAGCACTTTGTCCAGGTCGCTCGGGAACACGACCGTGAACGTAGACCCTTTACCCACCTCACTCTGGACTCGGATCTCGCCATGATGATCCTGCATGATCTTGTAGCAGATGGAGAGTCCCAGCCCCGTCCCGACGCCCACGCCCTTGGTCGTGAAGCCGGGGTCGAATATCTTCGGCAGTTGGTCCGCGGGAATGCCCTTGCCCGTGTCCGCTATCTCGATGTGCACTTTCTGGTCGCGCAGAGACGTTCTCACTCGGATCTCCCCCTTTCCCGTGATGGCCTGTTGAGCATTGACCAGCAGATTGAGAAAAACCTGGTTCAACCGATTGGGATAGCAGGCCACCGGGGGAACGTCGCGGTACTCCTTCACGATCTTGACGGCATCCTTGGTTTGATGATGGACGAGCGACAAGGAATCATCCAGCCCATCGTGAATGTTCACCGTTTTCAATTCGGCCTCGTCGAGCCGAGCAAAGCTCCTCAACCGTCTGACGATGTTCGAAACTCTTTGGGCCCCGGTATCGATGACCTTGGTCGCATCCCCAACCGACTGGAGGGCTCGTAGCACGCGCGTCTTGTCGGTGGGCGAGTCGCTGGTGAGGGCCTCGTCCAAGATCGCCACCGCACTCTTCAATGTGTCGTTCATGCTATGGATCGCACCAACCGGGGTATTGATCTCGTGAGCGATCCCGGCCACCAGCATCCCCAGCGCCGCCATTTTTTCGGACTGCACGAGCTGGGCCTGTGTTTGGCGAAGGTCTCGATTGGCCTGCGCCAAGTCGGCAAGTGCCTTCTTGACCTCGCTGATATCATGTGCGATTCCGATCAGCAGCAGCACGAAGCCCCCCCGGCTTTTCGAGGCCGAGATATCGGTGGAGTACCATCTCCAGTCGCCGTCTCGGTGCCGGAAGCGATACTCGATGTCTCCTTGCTGCGGGCCGCCCGCGGCGACGCTCCCGATGACCTCGCGGCACTTTTCGATCTCGTCGGGATGCACGAAGGCCTCGAAGGGCTGGCCCTCGACCTCCGAAGGCTCGTGACCCAGGAACCGCTTCCAGTTGGGAGACACGTAGGAGAAGACGCCGTCGGTCGTCAGGGCGTAGATGATGTCGTTGGCGTTCTCGACCAACCCCCGAAAACGCTCTTCGCTCGCTCGCAGCGCTTTCCGAGCTCGTCGACGTTCCTCGGTGACGGCACCGAGCGCCATCGTGGTGAGGATCACGACGCCCAGAAAACCCCATAACAAGATCATGCGGTGGTCGAAGCTACCCGTAACGAACGGCCCGTGTCCTTGCGCCGTGCCCCAGACGGCGAGGGCGGAGACTCCGAGCACCGAGAGCGAGGCCCCGTGGACGCCGAAACGCAGGGCGGTCCATACCAGGAAGGGGAAGAAAACGCCTAGCACCACCAGCGCCATCTCGCGCCCGAGCCAGCCTCCAAAAGCGAGACCGGTCACCAGAAGCAAAGTCGACGCCACGAACAGGCCCTCTCCTCGTCGCCCCCGCGGCCGTGGTCCAGAGCTCCCGGTAAGCCTGGGAAACCAAGTAAGAATGAACGGCGCGACGGTCAGGATGCCCATCGTGTCGCCCAGCCAGAATTTCAACCACTCCATTCCCAGGTCATCGGCCGGGATACGACCCGCGGAGTAGAAGCTCGTAATACCGATCACCGAGCCGACGAAACACGTCACAATCGCCACGCCGGCCAAGGCACCGACGTCGTACACACGATCCAAAGAGTTTCGAAAGCCGAGTAGGTTCTTAAGGAGATAGGCACCCAACACCGCTTCCAGCGTGACGCCCATCATGCTGAGCCCCACCTGCGGCAACCCGGTTGAGCCGACTGACAAGAACGCGGTTCCGATGGCGAGCCCCGGCCACAGTCGAATGCCCCCCACCAGCAGCGCGGCAAGCGCCACGCCACTTGGCGGCCAGACCACCGCGACGTCCCACCCGGACACCATGACGGTAGCGAGAGCCAGCTTTCCAAGCCACTGGTACGCAAGGGCGAGCGCCGCCAACTGCAGCACGTATTTGAGTTTCGGATGGAGTCCGTTTCTGAGTGGCATGCTTGGGCGGGCTGACTCGTCTTTCAAGCCGCCCGCTAGGGGTTGTCGCTCTCCGGAATACGAATGCCTCGCTCGCGCGCCACCTGTGAGGCGCGCTCGTAGCCCGCGTCGACGAGCCGGAGCACGCCCATCGCGGAGTCATTAGTCAGAACGCGCTCCAACCTTTCGGCTCCCTGCTCCGTGCCATCGGCCACGACCTGCGCCGCGGCATGGATCGATTCTCCGGGACCCGCACCAGTCCTCCGATGGACGGCCACCCAGGCGGCTCCCGATGCCGTGTTGAGCAAGGCGTTCAGCATCGGCCAGTCCGCGATGCTGTCCGAGCCGTCCCGCATACCTTCGGTTTCAGCGGCGGGCGACGTGGCCGATCCGGAATCGAGATGAGTGCGGCCCACTACGATCGGGGCCTTCACCTCCCCGGAACGAACGAGCTGGTTGAGAACGTGCCCGACCTTGTCCCGCTCCCCGTAACCGAGCCAACAGACGCGGGCCGGAAGCCCCTGGAACGGAACACGCTCCTTGGCGATCTGAAGCCAACGGTGGAGCGGGCGGCTGTCCGGAAAGAGCTCGGCCACGGCCCGGTCGGCGACCGCGATATCCGCGGGCTCGCCGGACAAGGCGATCCACTGGAGTGGACCCACCCCCTCGCAGAACAGCGGACGGATGTACGCGACGAACCCCGGGTAGTCAAAGGCTCGCTCGAGGCCGGCGAGACGCGCTTCTCCCCGCAAGTTGTTCCCGAAGTCGAACACCTCGGCGCCGCGATCCGCGAAGCCCACCATCGCCGCGCAGTGCTCTCCGATGGAGGCGCGCGCCCGCTCGACATAGCCGTCCGGATCCTGCCGTCGCAGCTCGGCCGCTTCCGCGCACGTCAGCCCCTTGGGTACGTATCCATGAAGCGGATCGTGAGCCGACGTCTGATCGGTGACGATATCGATCTCGACGCCACGTTTCAGCAGATCGGGAACGATATCCGCCGCGTTGCCCAGCACGCACATCGAGAGAGCCTCGCCCTTTCGTTTTGCTTCCATAACGTCTTCTATGGCTTCGTCCAGGTAAACGGTCGCCATATCCAAGTAGCCCGCCTCCAGCCGACGGGTGATTCGATCGGGATCGATCTCGACGACGAGCGCGACTCCTTCGTTCATCGTCACGCCCAAAGGCTGGGCGCCTCCCATGGCACCGAGACCGGCGGTCAGCGTGAGCTTACCCTTGAGAGTGCCGCCGAAGCGCTGCTCCGCGATCGCGGCAAACGTTTGATAGGTGCCCTGCAATGCGCCCTGGTTGCCGATGCTGCTCCAAGCTCCCGCGCTGATGTGGCCATCCATGATCAGGCCGGCGGTCTCGAGGTCCCGGTGCTCGTTCCCGCTCGCCGCCTCGCCCGCCACGAGACCGTTGACGATCAGGACTCTCGGCGACATCGGATGAGTCCGCAGCGCGCCCACCGGCTTGCCGGATTGAACCAGCAGGGTCTCGTCGTTCTCGAGACCCCGGAGGCTTCGTAGGATCGCATCGAAGCTTTCCCAAGAACGAGCCGGCTTGCCTCGTGCGCCCTCGATGACCAGGCGCTCGGGATCCTCCGCGACTTCTGGATCGAGGCTGTTCATAAGGCAGCGGAGCGCCGCTTCCTGGAGCCAGCCCTTCGCGCTGAGCTCGGTTCCCCGGGGAGCTCGGACCTCGCGAGACGCGCTCATCGAATCGTCACGGGGCGCGTCTACTCCCGGACGGCGACACCCGCCGCGAAGCTGAGGAAAACCGCGGCCATGTTCATGAGGGTCAAATCATTGACGTCGGCGGAAGCGTCCACTTCGACAAAATCCACCGCGCGCACTTGTGGGTGCTCGCCGCAGATCCGTGCCGCGGCCGCCAGCTGTCGTGGGCTCATTCCTCCCGGACGGGCGTCCGGGCAAGCAGGAGCGAAAACCCGATCCAACACACCCAGATCGAAATCCACGTAGATCCAGTCACACTTGTTGCCCAATGCCTCGAGCGCCGCGCCCATGACCGGCGCCAGACCCTGAGCGTCGATGGTCTCCATGGTGACGATACGGATTCGCTGCTCGTCGCAAAAGGTCCGGTACTCCAGAGAGTTCGCGAAGGCGTGGATCCCCACCTGGATCACCTGCTCACCGGAAAGGCCATCCTCGATGAGACCACGGATCGGAGTCGCGTTGGTCGGGCCCTGTTCCAGCGTCCGCACGTCGTGATGGGCGTCGAGCGTGAGCACACCGACGCGGCGAAGCTCCCCGCCGGCAAGGCCCTTCACCAAGGGCCGTGTGATGCCGTTGTCTCCACCCAAGAAAGCGTGGACCGGTCCCCTGGCCAGACGCCGGGCCGCAATCTCGATGGCACCCTGGTATTGCTCCAGGCCGAACGAGCTGACCTGCCAGTCACCGAGATCGGATACCGACAGTTTCCGCAGATCGATGGCCCGGTCGCTGTGAAACGTGGAGAAACGGCGGAGGACGCCGCGCAGACGGTTTGGCGTCTGGTAGGCTTTGGAAGGCGACAGGGACGCCACCGAGGTTGGCACCCCGACCACCACCAACGCCGGATCGGAATCGTCGCGCGCCAACCACGCGTCCGCCCGCGGCCACCTCGCGTCTTCGATCATGGATCGCGAAAGAGCCGCCCCCCCACGGTAAGCACGCGATGATGATATGGGCGGACCCATCGCCCAAGCAAACGCAGCTTGCCGGCGTCTGACGGGTTTGATAGTGGCAATCCCCCGTATCGACGCCAGAAGTCGAGAGCGGTCGCGTCTGACGGGTTTGATAGTGGCAATACCCCATATCGACGCCAGAATGGCGGGGCATCACCGATCGTCTCCGATCAAAATGAAGCCCGCCCAAAAATAAGGGTACCGCCGGGTCTCGCCGGCGCCACCCTGGGCAATGGCGCTTTGTGCCCGGGACAGGGCCGCGGCGGCGGATCTCCCTGAACCGAGCTCTTCGTAGAAACGGACCATGAGCTCTCGGGTAGCCCGATCCTCGACCGGCCACAGCGTGGCGACGACGGTGCCGGCTCCGGATTGGAGGAAGGCCCGCGCGAGCCCGACGACTCCCTCACCCCGACGTTGGGGCCCCCGAACCGTCTCGCAAGCGGCCAGCGTGATGAGCGCGCCAGGCTGTAACGAGATCTCGAGCACCTCCAATCCGCTCAGCACACCGTCTTCCGGCGCGAGGGGCGAGAGAGCGCTCTCCTCGAGGATTCCCTTCTCCCCGGCCAGAAGGAGTGACGACTGCCCGGGTCGCTCCGTATCCACACGACCGTGTGTGGCGAAATGCACGATCGGGTATTCCCCTATGGCACGACGTACCGAGGTCTCGCTAGCCTCCGGGCCGAGAAGCACCTGCGAGCCGGGCATCAGCCTCGCAAGCTCTCTCGCTTCCACCTCGGCTTCGGGTAGGGCCGGCAGCGAGGCTCCTAGCGAATCGAAGGAGGGGTTCACGACGACGAGAGCTCGTTCCCGAGCGGCACCTCGCGACGGGCGGCTGCGCAGCCGCACGTAGACCGATGCGCTTGCCTCGACCGCGATGGCGTGGGTCTCGCTCAGGTAGCGTGTCCAGTCGCCCCAGCGGAGCGCGCCCCAGGGGAGGGAAAAGAGGACGTCGTCAGGAACAATGATGAGTGTGCTTGCGTCCGGCAAGAGGTGGGCCACGGGCGCCAACAGCAAAAGGGACAGACTTCGCTGCGCATCGGAATAGAGCTCGGTCCAACCTTCCTGAAGGGCAAAGGAGGCCGTCGCGTCGCCGCCGAACAAAAGGGCTAGGCGGCTCAGTTCGTCCTCCGCCAGATCTCGAACCCGCCAGGCCCTCAGTCCTTTGGAGTCGATGGCCAAAACCGCAAACCAATCCGGCGTGACGGTGTAATGAAGCACGAGCGTGCCCGGCTCGAGAGACGCGCGCAATCGCGACATCGGCTCGGGCTCGGCGGCCTTATCGAGCAGAACCTCCAAGGTGCCGTTCTCATCGGCGGCGAGAGATACACCCCCCTGCAACGAGTCCAACAATGCGCGCGATCGCGAATGCTCCAAGAGCTCAAAGGCTTTTTCCGGATCGCCAAGCTGAAAGTGTACGCCGGCCAACTCTTCGTAGACGGCTCGGCGGGTCTCGAAAAAACGCACGCGCTCCTCATGGGAAGCCGTATTGGCCCGGAGGGTCTCGACGACGTTCACCGAGCTCTCGAGTGCTTCGACGGCGCGAGCGGTGTCGCCCTCGGCGAGAAAGAGCCTCGCCTCGCGCTGCGAAGTCTCCGCGCGGTCGAGCGCGCGGCCGCGTTGGGCCGCGATTCTTGAGGCTTCCTCGACCGCTTCCCTGGCCGCAGCATGCCTACCAGCGAAAAGATTCAGATCGCTTGCCGTCAGGAGTGCGCCCCAGCGGACGTGAAGTGACTCGGTATCGTTCGCCCCTCGAGTGGAACGCAAGATCTCGCCCAGCACGGTGAGCGCCTCCTCTTTCTCACCTCTCTCGGCGAGAAGCTCGGCAATGTGCAGCAGAGTGGTCTGTTGACTCGGGCGGCCACCGGAGCGGGAGCGAAGCGCGAGCGAGTGTCGATAGGCGGCAAGCGCCGTATCGATTCGGCCCATCCGGTGCAAGCTCGCACCGCGATTGCTGGCCGACGTTGCCTCGAGCTCGATCTCCCCGAGATCGCGAAAACCTTCCTCGGCTTGTCGAAAGTAGCCGACCGCCCGCTCGTAGAGCCCCTGATGGTGGAAGAGATGACCCAGATAGAGAAGTGCGAACGCCTTGATGTCGGGCAGCGCATGATGCCGAGCCAGCTCGAGCGCTCGCCGATAGCCATCCACCGCTTCGCGGACGCTACCCTCGTCCTCGTCGATGGCGGCGAGGTTGTTGATCGCCGCCGCCTCCCGCTCGCGACTCCCGCTCGCGCGGGCATGAGCGTAGAGATCCTGGTAACGCCGCCTGGCTTCGAGGGGCGCTCCGCTCATCCACGCCGCGTCGCCGAGCAGGTGCAGCGCTCGGAGCTCGTTCCAGTGGTCCCCGATGCTCCGGGCCTCGTCGAGCGCGGCCCGCCCTTCTTGTCCCGCCAACGACCAATCGCCACGGCCGTAGTGCGCTTCGGCCGCGCTCAACAAGCCGTCGATCCCGAGCACCCGCTCGGCGCCCGCTGGGCCGCGGCGGCGGTACCACTCCGTGAACTGGGCCAACGAAGCGTCCTGGAACTCGCGTTCGATGGCCTCGGAGAGTCGCCGCGCCTGTCCGAACTCGTCTTCACCTGCGGTCTCTTCGAGCGACCGCGAGCGGCGGGAGAGCCCCTCGCTCCAGAGCTCTTCGACAAGTGACCGAGCACGCAGTGGGTTTGCCACGACCAAACCATCGAGATCACCCCGACCACGGAGCGCCAGGGCGAACGACCGGTCGGTGTCGTCCACCCGCTGGACGAGGGTCGCCATGACCGTCACCAGGACACCCCAACCCATCAGGAGCAGGAGAACGAGGCCGGCGCGCGAGGTCATGGAGCGGGCAGGTTAAGACACTCTCTCGCTGGCGGCAAGGCGGATCCCTTTCGGGACGAGTTGCGGTAGCGTTAGTTCCCCTTCCGGGGACCGTGGTCGTGAAGGTCTGAGGGGCGTCTACTCCGCAGATTGTCGATCGAGGGCTGCCTGCATGTCTTCGACCGTCGTGAACTTGACCCGCGGTCTCCCCTCCTTGTTACCCTTGGTCACTTCGATTTCATCCAAACGCTGCCAGTCCCTCCAGGAAACATGGCTCGGCTTGCGGTTTCGAATGAAGCTCTCGACCGCCGATGCACGCGTCTCCGACGGGTGGAGCGTCAACCCCTTACCAAGGTCTTCCACCATGCATTCGACCGTTTCGAGGGCGTCGGGCTTGTTCGTACCAATCACACCAGAAGGACCCCGCTTGATCCAACCCGCGGTGTAGAGCCCGCTGACCGGTGTCTTCGTTTCCGGATCGATCACCCTCCCCTTCTCGTTTGGGATGACCCCCCACTTCTCGTGAAACGGAACACCGGGTAGAGGCACACCGCGGTATCCGACCGACCGGAACACCAGCCCGACCGGAAGGTCCACGAACCGATCGGTGGCGCGGGGACGAAGAGTCCCATCGTCGGCGGCGTAGAGCTCGTTGCAAACGATGCGCACGCTCTCCACTTCGCCGGCATCGTTCCCGATGAGCTCCACCGGGGACTCGAGGAAACGGACGTGCAGCCTACGGGGCTTGCCCGTCGGCCCGCGTCGTGCGTATTCCTGCACGATCTCCACGTTGCGCCTCGCGGTCTTGTCCCCTTCGGTCTCCAGCCACTTCTTGCTGAGCTCGTCCAGCTCCGCCTCCTCCGGTAGTACCACGATGTCGGCGCCAGGCATCTCGCCCATCTCTTTGATCTCCGGATTGGTAAAGGCAGCCTGCGCGGGTCCGCGGCGACCGATCATGTAGACGTCCTTGATGCGGCTCGCACGAAGCGCCTGCTCGGCGTAGTCCGCGATATCGGTCTCCGCCAGCTCCTCGGGCGTACGGCACAGGATGCGGGCGACGTCGACCGCCACATTTCCCACACCGATGACCGCCGCGCTCTCCTTCGAAAGATCGAACTCTCGGTCGCGATAATCCGGATGGCCGTTGTACCAGGCCACGAACTCCGTGGCGGCGTGGCTTCCCTTCAAGTCTTCACCGGGAACGCCCAGATTACGGTCGGTCTGCGCACCGGTCGAGAAAAGGATCTGGTGGTAATACATCTTCAAATCATCCAACGAAACATCGGAGCCGAACTCGACGTACCCATAGAAACGAAATCGCGGGTTCGCCGCCGTCCGGTCATAGGCCTTCGTCACCGACTTGATCTTTTGATGGTCCGGCGCCACACCACCTCGCACAAGACCGAAAGGGGTTGGAAGACGGTCGTAGAGATCGACCTCCACGACGAGGCCCTTCTGCTTGAATAGATGCTCGGCCGCATAGAAACCAGTGGGTCCCGCGCCGATGATCGCCACACGGAGAGGATTCTGCTCAGTACCCACTTGACCCATCGATGTTCATCCTTTGCGTTAGTGTGATATTCCGAGGCCGTGCTGATACACGAGCCGACCTCCGCGAATGGCTGTTTCCATCAGCGCCCATTGGCAGCCGACCGCCAGCAGAAGCGCCAACAGTCGCGTGCGCGTAAGCCGCAGGACCGCTTCCCCCCGATCGCGCCAGGCGACCTCGAAACGTAACAACGTGACGCCAATGGCGACGAGGAGCGTGAGAAACGCCCAGTCACCGTGCTCGCCCACCAATCGTTCCACGTCCGCCGATACCGCACCGAGCTCGGCGGCGGCACGCTGCCCCGCCCAGATCGCCGCCGATGCCGCAACGACCGCCAACGCGTAAAGCGTCACCGCCGCCCGGTCCATCCAGACCGGTCGACGCAACAAGACGCACGCCAGGTCGAAGAGGAGAGCCGCCGGGAGCCATGCGATCGGGAAATGGACGAGAACGGGGTGTAAGTTCGGCAATGACGTCAGGTTACTCAATCTCCCTCGTTGGAAGCAAGTCGTTTCGATGGTGCAAGCAGCCGACACCACCGGTTCTCCAGAAGAAGCTGGCGCCGGCTACCCCGCCGATGATATCTTTCCGACCTCGTCGAAGAAATCATCGTTGCGCAGTCGGCTAAGGGTCAGATAACCACGTGAGAGATGCCAAGCAAGCTTTGACGACCCGGTAATACCTATCTCGATCCAACTTCGCGGAGAGCGTGCACGGGGCATTCTCCGGCGTGGACTGCCATGCCGGCATCGAAGAGATCCACCACGAAAGCGAGCTGCCGCCCGTCTCCTGCGGCGACTGTCACGACATCCAGCAGAGGGTGGATGAAAGCGTCCACGGAAGCGCGGCCGCGCGCGACGTGGTCTCCTGCGTGTCGTGCCACGGCAATGCCCACGCCATCTTCTCGCCCGCGGATTCCCTTGAAGTTCCAAAACGCATTGGGCGAACTGGCTCATCGCGCTTCTGGGAGGATTTCGCACCGCCTCGACGTTGCACCGTGTGTTTGCAGTGGGGCACGTTCGGCTATTTCCTTACCCACCTCGTGCACATCACCCACCCTGTCGTCGTGAAGGGCGAAGGCAATCT
>JBOGJF010000266.1:0-2087 GCA_050747785.1 Vicinamibacteria bacterium | reverse complement strand
ATGTTCGCGTCCCTCAGGATCTTTCTCGCCGTCTCCTCGTCCTGGGGAACCTGGCCCCCCTCGCCGCTCGCGAGCGTGTAGGACGGGACCCCGACCGCTCCCCGGGCCGAGATCTGTTGCGCAAGCGCATCCTCCCCGGCGCGGCGGATGGCGGTGTCGGGGCTTACGACGACGGCGGCGACCCTCTTCCCTTGAAACGTGAGAGGGCCGTCGAGGGGAACCTTCCAGGTGGACACGAATTGCGTCGTGGCGCACCCGGTGAGGAATGCGAAGAATGCGACTGGGATCATCGACCGTTCTATTGCTTTGGACATGGACGTCACCTCGGCCTCGACGCAAGCGGATTTCCGCCCAGCGCATTCGAGATATCGGTGATGGCTTTCTGCGCGCGCACGCTGTTCCCCGCCTCGTCGAGGGGCGGCGAGATAACCGCGATGCCGAATTTCCCGGGAGAAACGGCGATGATGCCGCCACCCACGCCGCTCTTGCCGGGAAGGCCGGTGTGATACAGCCACTTGCCCGAGTCGTCGTAGAGCCCTGCCGTCGCCATCACCGCGAGCACCTCGGGGACGTTCTCGGTCTTCATGACTTGCTTACCGGTTACCGGGTTCTTCCCGCCGTTCGCGAGAGTCGCCGCCATGGTGGCGAGATCCTGCGCGTTCACGCTTACCGAGCACTGCTCGGTGTAGATGTCGGTCGCTCGCAGCGGGTCGTTTTTGATGTAGCCATAGGCGTACATCAGATAGCCGATCGCCTGGTTACGCTGGTTCGTTTCGGCCTCGGACTTGAAGACTTCCTGATCGACCGAAAGAGGCCGGCCGGCAAAATCGGAATAGAAGCTCAGAATGCTGTTCCAGATCTGGTCGCGGGTCGTGCCCTGGACCATGCTGGTGGTGGCGATCGCGCCCGGGTTGACCAGAGAGTTCATCTCGGGGCCGCCCAGAACCTTCTGGGACAACTCGATCGAGACGATGGAGTTGAACCGCATACCCGTGGCGTCGACTCCGATCGTGTTTGCGATCGCTTCCGGGCTCTGCTCTTCGATGACTTTCGCCAGCGTGAAGACCTTGGAGATCGATTGGATCGAGACCTCGGACTTCACATCGCCCGCGGTATAGACCTTACCGTCAGTAAAGACGAGGGCGATGCCGTAGATCTTCGGATCCACTTTGGCGAGAGCCGGAATGTAGTCGGCGTTCTTGCCTTCCTGGAGCCCTTGGTATTTCGCGTGCGCCGCCTTCAGGGCCGCTTCGATCTCGGCCGGCGTCTGCGCCCGGGTCGCGCCCGCCATCACGCCGGAAAAGACCAGCCCACAGGCCACGTACGCGATTCGTTTTCGTGTCATGATCATTGTCCTCCTAATCCATATGAAAAGTTATACCTAAACGAGAACTGGATTCGCACGTCGTCCGAGCTAAACCCGTCGGAGTGGTTGTCCCGTTTTCCCCATTGAAGCTCCCCACCGACCATGACGTTGGGCGCCGGGTAGTACAGCAGGTTTCCGAGAGCGTAATGGCCGGTCTTGAAGGCGCTCGGTTCCTGCCCGTCCGAGTTGTCGATGTCCAACATGGAGTAGCCAAACGTGCTCGTCCATTTGTCGTTCCAGGTCCGGTCATAGAAGGCGCTGATGCCGGTCAAGGGCAGAGCCTTGCCCAAAATGGGCGTCGTCGGGTTCGAGAAGTTGTTCTGGATCCCGACGTCCACGGGGGCGTCGTTCATGTAGTTCTGGATTCCAGATCCGAAGACCACGGAAGCCTTGACCGTGTCTTTCTCGATCTTGTAGTTGCCGCTGACATGGAGTCCCCAACCGTTGGCGCTACCGGATAGATCGAACCGGTCATCGAGAAGGTCGTCCCACTGAATCCGGCGGTAGATCCCGGAGACCTGAACATGCCCCCACTCGCCCATTCGCCGGATGTTCCCCGAGATATCCGGGGCCGGGAAACGGGCATCGATGTTCTCGAGCTCGATACGGTCCGCGTAGGGGCCCTGGTCGGCGCTCGCCCCGGGCCGCTCGACCGCAATGGTCACGCTGGTCTCACCCTGGAGCGGCATGAAACGCACCTGGACGTTCCTGAAGAACACCA
>JBOGJF010000265.1:0-1898 GCA_050747785.1 Vicinamibacteria bacterium | reverse complement strand
GTCTCGGCGTAGTCCCGAATGACCTCGATCCGTCCTTGCAGCGACGGACCCAGAAGCGACAACGCCCCGTCAATCCCCTTCCGCACATCGAGCGGTTTGCGTTCTGCCTCGTCCAGCCCTACGAACTGCCGGAGCCCCTCGACGACCGTCGAGACGCGCGCGGTGCCCTCGTGGAGCGAATCGCGTAGTTGCGGGGCGACCTCGAGAGCACGGAGCGCGGCTTGCCCCTCGGGATCGCCGGGGTCGGCGTATTGAGTGACGACTCTTTCCCAACGCGTGACCGCTCCCGCCATGGTGTCCGCCGCGGAACGAATGGAGCCGAGAGGCGTGTTAATCTCGTGCAGGAGTCCAGCCACCAAGCGCGCCAGAACCGCCTGGTTCTCCGCTTCGATCATCTGGGCCTGTGTGGCTTGGAGTTCTCGGATGGTTCGGACGAGCTCACGGGAGCGTGCCGCGACCTGCGCCTCCACGATGACCGTTCTACGATGGGCGTAGTAGGAAATGAACGCCACGAGTGCCGCGGAGATGATGACGGCCAGCGCATGGTAATCTTGAGCGACGTCCTCGCGGAAAGGAGCAAGGGGCGACACGTGATCACCCCACAAGACGATGGCGATGAAACTGATGAGACCGATGAGGACGACGACTCCGGCCGTTGTCCGATATCGCGGCGGGTAGAGGAGCGTCACCCCGCTCAAGATCGGCAACAAGTAGAAGTGGTTCCCCGACTCGGGCCCAAACGCGAGCGTAAACGCGAGCGGAGTGCCGAGTCCCGCGACGCTCATGGCCGTCGTCGCCACCCAATGCCGTCTTCGATAGTTCAACCAGAGCGGGAGAGAGAAGCCCACGCTACTCGCGACCGGCGGCACGAGTTGAACGGACAAGTTGCCCTCCACCGACAGGTTCACCGGAAAGTACAACAAGCTCACCAATAGTCCCAAAGAGCTCACGGAGTTGGTGAGAATGATGTATTTCGCGTCGGACGGCGGCGTGTCCGGCGCAACACCGAGATGCGTCAGGTCGTGTAAGTAGCCACGAATGGACATGGTTTTCTGCCGGTCGTCGGGAGCCGAACGAAGGCCGACACTCACTTTCCCGCGGTCTTGGCGGCGAGCGCTACTACGGGTACGAAATGCGAGCCGATCCGAGCGGTCGGCAAAGGAGCCTGGCGTTAATTCAGCACCTCGATCGCATCGCCGGCGCGTACCGTTCCCTCCACGATAACCGCGCCGTAAACGCCCGCCATTCCGTTGTGGGCTTTCGCAACGTTCCTCAGAACCTCAGGGTTGGATTCGCCTGTCTCCGCATCCAACGTAATCATCTTGCAGCGGGGATCGCGCTCCAGAATCGAGAGCACCGCCTTCGGCCCGATCCGAAGGGTGCGTCCAACAAAAGCATCCTCACCGAAGCCACCAGCGGATTCCAGGTCCACGTAGATATTGGCGCGGAAGCGTCGCTGGTCGATAGTCGCTCCGATCTCTTCACCGAGCCGCCGGGCGGTTTGAAGCGAAAACAACGAAATGGGACGGCAGTCCGTCATCGACCGCTCCGAGCGCATTAGCGTTAGGACGTGCTTGTCACCGAGTCGTTCGGTCAGCAGCTGGATCAAGGCGGAGTCGTCGACAGCAAGCATCTTTCCAGATGGTGTCTCGACGTCCACCATGAGGTCTGCCGACCCACCAAACGCGGGCGTTACGCCGGGTGCGATGCGCTCTGCTTCCGCGAGATTCGTGGGCCGCTGAGCCTTCATCGGGTCGCGGAACCACGGGCGATAGCGAAGCATCTCGCTCTGTTCGCGACCCGTGAACCAAGGGAATCCCTTGGGGGCGGCTGAGCTCTTGAACGCGAACAAGCGGTCGCCGTAGAGTCCGGAGAACCCCATGAACGCTTCTTCCAAC
>JBOGJF010000264.1:0-3964 GCA_050747785.1 Vicinamibacteria bacterium | reverse complement strand
GTGGTGCTGTACTCCACGCGGAGCGAGTCCTCGGGAAACCACATGTGCAGCCGATCAAAGGCCTCGGGCGGGAGTTTGGCGAGGTGCGCCGCAAAGCGCTGGTCTTCAGGAACATAGGTTCCTGAGGCAATCGCTCTGATCTTCTTCTTGGTCTCCGCCAGACGTATCTCGATCGATTTCGGACCTCCCGAATCGCCGTACAGCGACCCCAGTAGACCTTTCCCTTCGACAGTACCAATGTCCTTCTCGAACCCCCCCATCTCGCGCTGGAGCAAGCGTCGAAACTCCAGCTCAACCGTGTCACGAGCGCCGTAGGGAAGGACGTCGATCCGGACGTAGGGGTTTTCGGCGAGGACAGTACTCAGGAACTCTCGTCTACCTCGCGTCAACTCCGGACGCAGGGCCTGCAGTCGTCCGAGGCTCGCTTCTCCGTCGCGTCGGACCGATTCAAGCTGCTTCCGTCGCGACTCCAGTTGTTTCAAGCGCTCCTCGAGAACCTGGCGACGCTGGACCAGCTCGCCATAGCCCGAAGGATCGCCGACTTGCTCCGCCTTCAGCCTTTCGCACAGGGTCTCGTAACTCTTGAGCGCGGCATCGACGGCCCGCGTCCACGCCGACTCATCTCGTGCCTTCCTCCAGTGTGTCGACACGTCGTCGAGGTCGTTCCCGATGCCTTCGAGTCGCGCACGGACTGCCTCCAGCTTCGTCAAGGAAACGGTTGCCCGCTCCAAGAGACCCTGGTCCTCCACCGACGCGGCGTCGAATAGCGATTCGTCAAGTGGATCGGGCAGGAGATCGGTGGCCAGGTTGCGCAGTCGATCTCCTACCTGCGCCCACGTTTGTTCCCAGGCTAGCACCCCGCGCTGTTGGCGCAGGCGCTTCTGATACTCCTTGAGTACCCCAGCATGGCCCGCCTCCTCGAAGATAGCCAGCCTGCGCTTGACATCCTCGAGCTCTCCCCGCAGGCGCGGCTCCTCCCCAAGGCCACCCTCGATCTCCCGAGCCATCGCGCGGAGCGAAAGAAACCGTGTGCTTTCTTCCCTCCAGCGATCGTCCCAGGAACGACGGTCCACCGCCGGTGCCTCATCCACGATCCGGAGGAGCGCCAGCGGCGCCTTTGCAAGCTCAAAGATTTGCTTTTGGCTGTAGATGCGCACGGGAAAGCGCTGCGCAACGTCACCTTGGTCGGGCTTCCACCCGCCGTTTCCGTTCTCCACCTCGATGGGTTCGATGTCGCCGCGTTGGCTCCAGCGGATCCTGAATTGGGTCCGATCCTTGCGATACGTCACAGTTAAGCGGGCGTTCTCGGTCAAGAGCCCGTCGTCTTCCCGGCTTAGATAGATTTTCCGGTACTTCTCGAAGTCCGCCGCCAGCGCCAGCGGGAGCTCAGCGTCCCGGCGAAGCGCGAGCCGAAGGAACTCCACCAGAGTGGACTTGCCGGTGCCGCGGCCCCCGATGATCGCGTTCAGCCAAGGATTCAGCACGAGCCTAAAGGGTCCCGATCTGCCCATATAGCGGGCATCGCACACCTCCACCGCCTCCATGACTAGAGGCGCATGGCGGTTCGGGTCCGCAGTCGTCTCCTCTGAGCGGCGGACGGACAGAGAGCCATCCAGCAGTGCGAGCCGCAGCCCCTCAAGGCTCGGTGGCCCCATCTTGACCCAGGTGAAATGACTGCCCGGGAATCTCTGGCCCGAGCTTCCCGTGGGGTGGTGAGCGTCGGAGCCTAACACCTCGGTCCACCGCAAGGCCTTATCTCGATAGAGCGGCGGCTTTGCTGCACTCGGATCGGCGACCTCCATGGCGACGACGGGACCGCAGTCCAGGGCCTGCGCCAGCGTGGTTCCTTGAAGCTTGAAGAGGCCGTTTTCGGTATGCACGTGAGCCGGGATGGCAATCCCGCCTGCCCGCTCAATCTCACCCACGACCTCTGTGAACGATTTAATGGTGACCCCATCACTGGCACCCTTGGTCCCTTTGAACCCTGCAGCGCCCAAGAGGGAGTCAATGTCCGACGTCGACTTACTCGGATCCAAGACCGCCAGCAGATGAACGCCCCCGTTTGCAGAGATCTCCACGCCGGGGAACAAGTAAACCGGTCTAAAGCCCTCCGGCTGAGTAGATTCCAGCTGGGCAAGCGTGATCTTGAGCCGATCGATCCACGTGCCACTGTTGTGGTCCGTGACGGCCACGCAATCGATGCCAACGCGCATATAGTCGAGTAGCCACTCCGTGGGCGTTCGGCTCTTGAGCTTTGCCTGGTCGGTTCCCTTGCCGTAGTCGTTAGAGGCCGGGGTGTGCTTGTGGAGATCGAACTTCCACCACCGAGCCCCGTTCCAGTTCCACGCCATCAAGGTAATGTCTCCTCCCCGCTGCGTGTAATTGCCTGGTCGTACCACATGAGGAGCTTGGGGTCCTCCTGCAAGACTTCCTCGGAGAGCTTCTTGGCCACGGCGAGGATCGTGGCGTAGTCCTTGGCCGCCCACGCGACCTTGAAACCGGCTCGCACGGCCTCCATGCGGAACACCTTCAGCTTCTTCTGCGCAGACTGTCGGTACTCCTCGAAGTCCTTCAGGAGGGTCCGCTCTCGGAGCCTTTCAAGGTCGCCGGCCTTGTTCGGGTCAGGCATATACCACCGGTCCTTCGCCTCAGCACGAAGCCCGGCGTCCGCGGTCTCGCGATCCTTGCTCTTCATCTTCTCGCGGAGCATGGAGCTCTTCTGCATCCAGGTCCAGACCTGCTCGGGGATCGCGCCGCTGGCGTAGCAGAGGAAGTTCTGCTCGAGGAGCTCGCGGAGCTCGAGGGGTTTCTCATGCTTCGTCCAGCCCGCGATCTCCTTCATGAACTTCGGGTGGAGCTCCTGGAACGTTTGCGGTTTGTTCTCCAGCTCCCGCCGCAACCACAGGATCGCGGACGCCTCGTCCTGGGGAGCAAACGTGAGCTGCTGGACTTCCTTGACCGTCAGTCGCTTCTTGTCGTACTCGGCCACTTGTTGGGGAAGGAAGTACATGCCGTCTCGCTCGGGAAAGCGGCGCTTCAGACCAGTGTAGAACTCGGATGCTGGCATCGGAACTGTCACGCCTCGGAGGACGTGGAACGCCACCATGCGATCGAAAAGCAAGTGGTCCTGTCGTTCTCCGACCACTTCCGCACATCCGTCCTTGGACCGTACGAGGACGGGCAGCTGGCGCAGGTGCGTCTTCACGAAGTCCCAGACGCCCTCCTCTGTGCCAGCCTCGATCTTGAAGCGATGTTCCAGTCCGCCGTTGGGTTTGTAGGCCGAGATGACGAGATCTTGCTTCACGGCCGTGCTCGTCACCTGACGGTAGGACCCCTGCTGCTTGTCCAGAGTCCTCACATCGGCGACGACGAACCCGGCCTCAAGGACCGCTCCCTGAATGGAGTTCCAGACCGCGTTGCTCGAGTTGTGGAAGACCATCGTGAGCCAGCGACCCGGTTTGAGCACACGGTGGAACTCGACAAGGCATCGACGCATCAGCTCCTGGTAGTCAGACAGCTCCTTCTTCTTCCACCCGTCGACCGTCGCTTCCGGACCGACGTCGGTCTTCACGCGGTGCCACGACTCGAGCAGGAGATTCAGGTCGGCATAAGGGATGTTTGCGCCGAACGGAGGGTCAGTGAAGACGTAGTCGATGCAGTTCGACGGAAGCCCGAGGGACACTGTACTGCTTGTGGTGGCCGTGCATCCGTTTGTCCAGGTGGAGCGGTACTGGCGGAATGTCTTCACGAGTCGTTCGAGCTTCCCGGTAAGGATGTACCAGGGGCTGCACTCTGCATGCTGTGACGGCACATAGTAGACGCCTGTCAGGTACTGATTGACCTGCGAGTAGCCAGTCGGCCGGTAGCGGTTCAAGAGGGACGCGGTCCATATCGCCTGCTCGATCATAAACAGCAGCGCTTGACGGATTCGGGAATCTCGTTGCAGCCTTGCTCGCCGCCACAG
>JBOGJF010000263.1:0-2270 GCA_050747785.1 Vicinamibacteria bacterium | reverse complement strand
GTCTGGATCTGTCTCTCGCCTTTCGAGACGCGCATGCGACAACCCAGCATTCGCTGGTGCGAATTGAAGACAGAAATCGACCAACAATCTCCGCATGGGAGTCTCTTTGTACGGAGTAAGTACATGTGTCGTTACGCTTCCCATACGACGGAACCGACGAACGTCGCCGCTTCGAGCAGGAATCTTTTCCTGCCATGTTTGGCGGTAAGTCCCCAGACGAAGCTCTCGCGTGATCCAGTACTCTTTCCGCCGCGTCCCCTTGTAGCGCGTGACAATGACCGTGCCCTCAGGATCTGCATCGGTAACCCAAGGTGGTTGGGGACCCAGAAACTTCTTCACGAGATTCTGAAAGTCGCCGCGAACCGCACGCTCCCACGAGCCAATCTTCTCCGCGATCTTAGGCGCAGAAAACCTTCCTTCCAGGCGAAGAAGCTCACACAGGAGAAGTGCTTCCCGTTGGCTGATGAGATATCGCTGCTCCGCGTACCGTACAGTCATTTTGTCAGCGAATACGTCCGTCAGCTGGCGGTTGACAGCCTTCGGTGCTACCTCGCCTTTCTGGCTGTAACGATTACCATTTCGCGACTCCTTCCATGACTCAAGAGACCGTTCCGCTAGGGCCAGGCCCAAGTAGCTGGGATCACGGGCGCCAAAGCTAATTGGCTGCTCTTGATCACTCCGAAGGAGCTCACAAATCTGGAGACAGTCTGCTTGTCGGCAGTCTCCTATCGAGCAACCATGCCTGCACGGCTGCGCGAGAGCGTCGAAATCGTTACCCAAAGCCAGGGACCTCGTGCGTGGCGTGCCCCTTATTAGAGGCTAAAGGCGCCAGAAGCCAGTAGCCTAAAGGAGGATTATACATGGACTTCCTCGCCTCTAAGGACGTTTCGCAAATCCTAGGAGTCGGCCCCGACCGAGTTCGTCAGCTCGCAGACGAGGGGCACCTTCCTTTCAAGCGTACTCAGTCAGGCTGGCGAATCTACCGTCGGGCCGATGTCGAGAAGCTCGCGGCCAAGCGGGACCAGGCATCTCGCGTGCCAAAGAAGCAATGAACACGGTGCCTTGTATTCCGCCGTCCAGGGCAGCACGGGAGCACGTCCCGCTCTGAGGATTGGTCATGTCTCTCGGAGATATCATCTCGCGGCTTGATGCTGTCCGGCGGTCTGGCAATGGTTACTCCGCTCGGTGTCCGGCCCACGATGACCGCAAGCCTTCGCTCTCGATCTCGAAAGGCGTCGATGGGCGCGTGCTCTTGAAATGTCATGCGGGTTGCAGCGTCGAAGCCATCGTCGACGCGCTCGGCTTGTCGATGCGTGATCTTTTCCCTGAGAAGCGCTACCAGTATCGAAGCCCGTCGGGCGAGCCACTGTATGAGAAGGTGCGGGTCACCCGCCCGAACGGTGACAAGGAATTTTACCGAGACCCACCCGGAAAGGAGAGCAGCCTCTACGGACAAGAGCACCTTTCGTGCGCCAAAGGGCAAGTCATTTACTTGTCGGAGTCCGAGAGGGACGCGGACGCTGTTGTGAAGCTGTTCGGCGATGACGTCGTCGCGCTGTCGAGCGGTGGCGCAAACGTCTGGCGGGAATCCTATGCCGAAACGATCGCGAAGGCTCAGCCGCGTCTCGTTGGTGTCCTCCAACATTCGGACCACGCCGGGAAAGGTTTCGCTATCAACGCCGCGTCGTCGCTCTCCAAGCGGGGGCTCGCCGTCAAGATCGTCAGTTTCGGTGGCAACAATGGCTTCGACGTGGCCGACTGGATTAGCGACGGCGGAACACTCGACGGCCTTCTCACGAAGCTCGAGGCCCAGCCGGAGTGGGTGCCAAAGACCCAGCCCAAAGGACTGCCCTTGATGACGCTCCGGGAGCTTCTCAAGTTGCCGGATGAGCAAACATCCTGGGTGTGGGGCAACAGAATCCCTACAGGCGGGCTCGCCGGTTTCTTCTCCAAGCCGAAGGTCGGGAAGAGCACCCTGACTCACTGTCTCGCCCTTGCTATTTCTCGCGGGGAGCAGTGTCTCGGCCTAGAAACCAAACAGGGACCGGTAATCTATCTGGCCCACGAAGACAAGGCGGGAGAGCTCAAGAAGCATTTCAAAGACATGGGGGGTGCGGAATCCGACCCGATCCATCTGTTCGTCGCGAGGGCGCCGGAAGACGCGCTTGCCCAACTCCGTGTAAACGTCCAGCAGATCCAGCCGGTGGCTATCTTTATCGATACACTTGGTCGGTTTGTGCGAGTCAAGGACGGCAATGACTATTCACAAG
>JBOGJF010000262.1:0-4175 GCA_050747785.1 Vicinamibacteria bacterium | reverse complement strand
CTTCTTATCTCCCGAGCTGGTGCGGACGGACAGCCTCCTCCACTACCTTCAAGACACCGTGGACGCCCTCAACCAATCCAACACCAGCGTCTATTCGATCAACATTAGGGGGCTCGGAGGGGTCAGCGCTGCGAGCGACGTATCGGCCGTCATTTCGTCGGCGGAGTCGTTCGGCATCGGCGGGCTATTTCCTCTCGCGAACGAAACGGGGGGGAGGTATTACACCAACCTGGAGAGCTTCGAGCCCGCCCTTCGAAGAGTCGGACAGGAGAACCGCCGCTATTACTTGCTTGCCTACACGCCGAGCAACACGGAATATGACGGCAAGTTTCGCAGCATTTCGGTGCGGGTCGATCGGCCGAATGTCCAAGTCGTGGCCCGCCGGGGTTATTTCGCGAAGACGGACCGCGCTCCTCAAGTGACTGAGGCCACCCAGGCAGCCGAACCGTCCCCGCCGAACGAGCCGCCGGCGCCATCGCCCCAGAAGCCACCGTCACCCCCGGCGCCCGCCGAGACCAACGAAAAGGCCGAGCCACAGCCGGCGTCCGCAACAACACCAGCACCGAGCGACGCGGTACCACCGGTCGCCAAGGCTCCTCGGCTGTCTCCGCCGGGGCAGCTAGAGATTACGAACTACCTCTTCCCGGCCGGGGACGAGGTGGAGGTGCCCATCTCCATCGCCCTACCGCTCGACATGCTGTCCCCGACGGAGGCGCGCACGTTGAAGATGACCATCACCGAAGACACGCGGGGAGTCGTGGCGGAGTTCGCGGATCGGGTCGACACACGCCAGTTCTTCATGGTCCGGAGTCCCAAGCTGGCTCCGGGTCTCTACCTGTTACAGATGACGCTGGAAGAATTGTCGGGAGAGCAAGTCTACCAGTCGTCCACGCCTCTCGACGTGCCGAGTGGGTTCGGCTATCGTTTCGGTTTCTCGAGCATCGTTCCCGTCTTCGCTCCCGCCGACGAGCAATCCGGCCAGCCGCAGGCGATCGAGATCCGTCCGACACCCGGAGTGCAGCGGGGCGAGGATGCGTATCTCTACTTCCGCATACTTCCCGGCGAGGACGCCGGCTCCTCGGGAGACGATACTCAACTGTCTTACGTGATCTCTCGCGACGGTGAGGAGGTCATCACGGGATCTCATGCTTCCGCGCTTCGTCTTTCGAGCGCCGACGAAAGCGGCTTTCCCGTCGTGCTGCGACTACCCACGTCGAGTCTCCTTCCCGGTACCTATGCCGTGACGCTTCGCATCGAGAGCTCCAGCTTGGGTCGAAGAGCCAGCACCGAGATCGAGCTCGCGATCCATTGACCATGGCGGTCGACGTCGTCGCATTCGGTCCCCACCCCGATGACGTCGAGCTCCTCGTGGGAGGAACTCTCTTGCGATTGGCCGCGCTCGGCTATCGCACCGCGATCGTGGATCTGACTGCCGGCGAGATGGGTACCCGCGGGACGCGCGAGAAGAGAAAAGCCGAAGCGGACGAGGCGGCGAGGCATCTGGGAGTCACCACCCGCCGGTGTCTCGATCTCGGGGACGGGCGCGTGACCCCCGACTTACATTCCAAGATGAAGGTCGTGATGGCCATACGCGAGCTGCGCCCAAGCCTGGTATTCACGAACTATTGGGAGAGCAACCATCCGGATCACGCCAACGCCGGCCCCCTCGTGGAGGAAGCCGCCTACCTCTCGGGGCTCTCCCGAATCGATGTGGGCGGCGAGCCGCATCGGCCGAACCGAGTCATCTACTACTTCGTCCCTCACCGCGTCCCGCCCTCCTTCATCGTCGACATCTCCGATTACTACGAGAAGAAGCTGCACGCGGTCCAGTCCTATCGCTCCCAGTTCCACGACCCAACCTCGAGCGAGCCCCAGACCACGCTCAGCCATCCCGACTTTTTCGCGCGGATCGAGGGGATCCATCGCTATTACGGAGCACTCATCGACGCGACGTTCGGGGAAGCCTTCTATGTCCGGGAAGCGCTGAAGGTGGATGACCCCATCGCCTTTTTCGACAAGCCCTACACGCGTTTTGTTTGAGACCGGTTGCCGCCAGCTCCTTCAGGCGTTCACGCGTTCGCTTTTCAGCGTCGGCAGGGTCTTGATGGTCTTGCCGGCTTTCTTCTCGGCCAAGCGCAACTCGTAGAGCTTTTGCAGGTTGAGCCAGAATTCCGCGCTGGTGCCGAAGAAGTGGGCCAAGCGCAGGGCCGTATCGCCGGTGATGGCGCGCTCGCCATTGAGAATCTCCGTAATGCGGTTCGTGGGCACCTTGAGTTGGCGCGCAAGCGCAGCGGCGCTCATGTTGAGTTCCTTCAGTTCTTCGGCGAGATGTTCGCCGGGGTGAATTGCGGGCACGGCCATAACTGTTCTCCTAGTGATAGTCAACTATCTCCACATTCTCGGGTCCGGGGGACCCCTTCGGCCATTCGAAGCAAATCCGCCATTGATCGTTGACGCGGATGCTGCACTGGCCCTTGCGGTCACCTTTCAGCGTTTCAAAACGGTTGCCGGGCAAGGCGGCAAGATCCTGAAGCACAGTAGCCGCTTCAAGTCGGTCGACCTTCAGCCGCGCGGCCTGTTCGATACCGGAGAAGGCTTTGACCCGTTTTCCGGCGGCGAACTCTCTGGTTCGTTTGTCGCGGTAGCTGACGATCATTGATAGTATACGTCATGGTTATGCGTTACGTCAAACATAACGATATTCGGCCGACCATGTCAACTGGATACTTACTGCTGCGGTACTAAAAGGTCCACTAATGAATGGTGTAGCGCGGGCCGTTGCCGCCGCCGCTGCGCTTCTGGTAGTACTGTTCGAACTTCTTGCGTAGGCGCTTCATCCGCCAGCGGCGGTAGGTGTCCTGAACGAATCCCCCGGGACTTCCGGAGCTCGCGCCGGCGCGCCTTGCGCTCCGCACGCCACCCAGGCGTAGGTAGAGATAGCCCACCACCAGGCCTCCCAAATGCGCGAGGTGTGAAACCCCGGACGCTCCTCCAATGGAAGAAAGGAAGCTGATGAGACCCATGATGATCACGAAGTATTTCGCTTGGATGGGGAAGAAAAAGATGAAGAAGACGTTCATGTAGATAACGCGGGTCGGGAAGTGCATCGCAAACGCCACCAGGAGACCATAGATGGCACCCGAGGCACCCACCACCGGGTAGGGAGTGAGGAGCGCAAAGAGCCCGGCACCGACGCCGCAAAGGAAATAGTAGCGAAGAAAAAACCGTGTCCCCCACATCCTCTCCATCTCGCACCCAAACATGAAGAGGATGAGCATGTTGATGAGAACGTGGAACAATCCTCCATGTAGAAACACGTAGGTGACGAGCCGCCAGACATGGAAGCTTCCCAGCACTTGGGAAGGATCCAAACGAAACCACGCTGTGAACGGAGGATAGAGGAGTTGCAGAACGTAGGCACCGATCGTGGAGATGAGGAGATACTTGACTCCGGGTGTCAGTGGCCCACCGAAAGACCAGGTAGCCGTTCCGGTGCGATAGGGGGATGACATTCGCTTGTCCTGAAACGGATTGTCTCAACTTAGACCGAGCGGGTCAAACCAAGAAGAGAGCGAGGCGAGTAGCGAGCAGAGACTGCCGTTCAGGCGGCGGTCTGGAGAATCTTGGCGAGAAACTGACCGCTATAGGAGGCCGCGACCTGGGCCACTTCCTCGGGAGTTCCGGTGGCCACGATGTGGCCGCCGCGCTCTCCGCCTTCCGGGCCGAGATCGATGAGATGATCGGCGGTCTTGATCACGTCCAGGTTGTGCTCGATCACGACGACGGTGTTCCCGGCATCCACCAAGCGGTTCAAGACGTTGAGCAAGCGGGCGATGTCGTCGAAATGGAGGCCCGTCGTGGGCTCGTCCAGGATGTACAATGTCCGGCCAGTCGCTCTCTTGGCGAGCTCCCGAGACAACTTGACCCGCTGTGCCTCTCCCCCCGAGAGCGTCGGCGAGCTTTGCCCCAGACGGATGTAGCCGAGACCCACGTCGATCACCGTCCCCAAGATGCGGCGGATCGAGGGATGGTTCTCGAAGAGATCGGCGGCCTCGGTCGCGGTCAGATCCAATACGTCGGCAATGGAAAGGCCCTTGTACCGAACCTGCAGAGTCGCTTCGTTGAAGCGCCGACCACCGCAAAGCTCGCAGGGAACGTAGACGTCCGCCAAGAAG
>JBOGJF010000261.1:0-4654 GCA_050747785.1 Vicinamibacteria bacterium | reverse complement strand
ACGTTGCTCGGTGGCTACGCGTGGCTCAATCCAAGGGGGCTTCTGTCCTTCGGGGCGGAAGGGGCCTTCTATCGCGCCGAGGCGAGTAGCGGCAGTGACTTCCCCTCGGTCGAGGATGTCTTCCCCCTGCCCGAGGTGCCGGGAGCGCAGGACCCGGAAACCGACTACAGCGTGGTCGGAGCGTGGGTGGAGTTCGACATCCGAGACAAATGGGATGAACCCAACGTGGGTGTGGTGGCGCGCATAACTGGTCGGCGGTTGGATGACACCGCGTTGAACGAGTTCGACTTCACCAGGGTCGTCGCGGACGTGGCGGGTTACATCCCCTTGGGTCCCAAGAGCCGAATTCTGGCGCTCCGGTTTCGAACCTCCCACTCGACCCCGGACGGCGGCGACGTGGTTCCGTTTTATCTCATGGAGACGTTGGGCGGAGCCAAGACGATTCGCGGTTACGACGAGTTCCGCTTCCGGGATAGGAGAAACCTGCTGATCAACGCAGAATATCGGTGGGAGGTCTGGACCTTCGCGGATTTCACGTTCTTCTTCGACGCGGGAAAGGTGTTCCAGGACGAGGAAGATTTCAATTTCAAGAACATGCATACTGGCTATGGCTTCGGCATCCGCGGACATGCCCCAGGAGGTATGACGCTGCGATTCGATTTGGCTCACAGCCGGGAAGGGTTCCGATTCCATATCAGCAGCGGACCGACCTTCTAGTGAGATGAAGATGAGACGGAAGATCGGCGTCCTCTTGATAGCGGCATTCATCATTTCCGTTCACCCGGCTCCCGGGCAGAAGTTCCGCTCGGACGATCCGATCCGCTCGGACGACGATCGCCTGGACACACCCCAGCAACCGGCTCGCATCGCCTTGAGCGACATGTACGACCGCTTCGGTCATACGTTCCGTGACTTCGGTGAATCGCCGATTGGAAGCGAGGCCGTCAACGTCAATACGCTCGATGAGGCGCCCGATAGCTCCTGGTTCACGAACCGTCACGGCGCCCGCCGCATGAGTCTTGACGATCTCAGGCGCGGTCCCAATCACGGCAACGCCCCCGATCCAAGCGAGACCTGGCAAATCTACGAGGGCAAGAGCCAAGGACTCACCCCGGGGTTCGAGATTCGGGACGAGAAAGGCGAACGCTACGTCATCAAGTTGGACCCGGTGGATGTTCCAGAACTGAGCTCGGCGGCGGAAGTCATCGCCACGAAGATCTTCTACGCCATCGGCTACAACGTGCCGGAAAACTACATCGTTCGTTACGATCCGGCGGACCTCGAGATCGAGCCCGGGACGATGGTGGAAGATCAATTCGGCGACGACGCACCGCTCACGGACTGGCGATTCCGGCGAATGATCCGGAGAGTCCCGCGTCTCGACGACGGGACGATGCGGGTCACAGCCAGTAAATACCTCCCCGGCCTGCCGCTCGGTCCGTTCCACTATTTCGGGGCCCGGAGCGACGACCCCAATGATATTTTTCCTCACGAGGATCGACGTGAGCTGCGCGGACTGCGGCTGATCGCCGCCTGGTTGAATCACGACGACACCCGAGCCCACAACACCCAGGACACGTGGGTGGAGGAGAACGGCCGTCACTACATTCGACACTACCTATTGGACTTCGGTTCCACCTTTGGGAGCGGTTCGGTGGTCATGCAATACCCCTACCTGACCTTCAATTACTGGCTGGATTTGGAGCAGGTAAAGAGGAACCTACTGGGGTTTGGCTTCGTGGTCCCCGCCTATCGCCACGTGAAGTGGCCCGAGTTTCCCGAGTACCAGGCAGTCGGGCGTTGGGAAAGTGCGCGTTTCGACCCCGAGGGGTGGAGAAACGACTATCCCAATCCCGCCTTCGTGCGCATGACGGCCCGAGACGCCTTCTGGGCGGCCAAGCTCATCATGAGCTTCACGCCCGAGGAGCTCCGCGCCATCGTCGAGACCGGCGAGTACAGCCACCCGGAGTTGGCGGAGTACTTCCTGCAGGTCCTCATCGAGCGCCAGGAGAAATGTGGTCGCTTCGGGTTCAGCCGATTGAACCCCCTCGACGAGTTCCAGGTGACCGGGAACGTTCTGGAGTTCACCAACCTTGCCCAGAAGCATGGGTTCGTGGATGGGGCGACCAGGTACCGTGTCAGCTGGTCGGTTTACGACAACGCGAACGGCACGAATGAGCCGCTCGGGGAGCCGGCAACCCTGAGTGAGACGCGCGTGTCTCTGCCGTCGCGGGTTGTCTCCGGGAACGCCGAGGACGACTTCTGGCGCGTGGAGATTCACTCACTGCACGACGACCACCCGGAGTGGGACCGAGCCGTGCATGTCTATCTGCGCTCCAACGGAGTTGGCTACGAGGTGGTCGGTATCGACCGGGAGTCCTGATTCTCCAGCGGAATGGAAAAGGGATTTTGATCGGGAAGGTTAGGCGAGGGCGACGCGAGACTGAATGCTCTTGATCGCCTCGTCTGCGTACTGTCGGGTAAGTCCCTCCTGCTCGGCCCGAATCTTCTCCAGCAACTGCGTCGTGGAGCTCCCCGCAAGTCGGCCCAGTGCCTCGATGGCGTTGAGCCGAACGAGCTCGTAAGGATCGTTGGCGCGTCGCTCGAGGACCGGGAGCACGTCTTTCCCTCCGATCTCGCCGAGCGCAAACAGGGCGCAGGCTCGAATCCACCGCGACTTGTCGCTCGCGAGCTCGAACAGGATCTGGAGTGGCTCCTTGGAAGGCATCTCGTACAGCGAACCGCCGTGCTCCACCGTCCGGCTCAGATTCGAGTGCTCGAATAGCGGCTGAACTCCGCCCAGGGTGGAAGCGTCGACCCGCACCTCGAGGGCCTCGATCGCACTCGACCTGACGTACGGCTCGGGGTGCATCAGATTGCTGAGAATGATGCGCATTCCCTTGCGGTCACCGTAGCAGAGCCTTAGAACCTGAAGGGCGTTACGTTTGGCTTGCGCGACGCGCTGAGTGAGAGAGTCCACTAGTAAGACGAGGCCCGGTGTCTGGCGGAGCTGACCTAGTTTATCGAGGCGTACCAGGTCATAGTAGGCTTCCTGGGCTTCGAGCGAGAGGATGTGAACGAGGGCTTGTCGGGCGCGCGGCGTGCCGATGGAGCCCAGGGTCTGCACCACGAACTGTCGCACCTCGACGTTCGAGCTCCAGAGCGCCAGTAGGAGAGGATCCACCGCGGCCTCACCGCAGATCGCGAGTGCCCGTGCGGCGGTGTGCCGCGTCGAACCGTCTCCCTCCTCCATGAACAGCAGGAGTCGATCGATGGCTTCCCTCCGGCCCGCCTGCGCCAGCCCCAACAGGGCTCTACGCCGCACCACGCCGCGCTCGTCCTTCAAGGCCTCTCCCAGCACCTCTACCGAGGGCTGATCCCCGATCTCCCCAAACCCGAAGAGTGCCGAGAGCTGCGGAGGCTCTTCGCGTGAACCATACATATCGAGCAGAATCTCACGGCCCTCGGCGGTTCCCTCTTCCGCGAGCAACCGGCTGAAGGCAACGGCCGCGTTGGCCCGAATCCTCGGTTCGGGGTCGCGAACGAAAGGAGCAATGAGCGGAGCGGATTCGGTGAGGCCAATCTGGGCGAGAGCCTGGATGCCGTTGGCTCGCACGCGAGGATCGTCGTCCTCGAGCGAGGGCTGCAGTGCTTCCAGCGAATCGTTTCGACGGCCGAGGAGCTTCCCGAGTGCGATGGCCATGGTTGCTCGAACCTTGGGATCGGGCTCGGCGCGAAAGCGGCTGACCAGGAGCGGAGCGGCGGCCGGCTCCCTCAGCTCGGCGGCCACTTCCACGGCAAGCAGACGCACGGCCACCTCTCCATCTCCCAGAGCTCGCTCGAGATCGGACACCATACCGCGGGGTCCCGCCTTCGCTGGGTCGGTCCTTGTGCCCGACGGGAAGGCGAAACGGTAGCGGCTCTTCTCACTCAACACGCTGACCAGGCTTTCGAGATAGTGGGACTTCAGGCGAAGCGATAGGAAGAGAAATGTCACCGACAAGCCGAGAGCGGCAATGATCAGGACCCACATGTCGAAGAGCCCGCTCGCAATGAGAAATAGGCCTCCGCAGAGGACGCCCATGGGGTCGAGAACCGTCTCCTTGAAGGCTTTGGCTCGTCCTCGTCGTTCGGTGGGGATCGGGTTGTAGATGAGGTCGATCGAGGACCGATAGATGGAGATGCGTAGCACTTTCTGCATCGCGCGGCTTACAAGCACGGTGATGAAGAATGCGACGCCAATCGCGTTCCCGGCAGCGAGGAGCGCGACTCCGATGGCGCCGAATCCGATGACGAAAACGAGCGCGCCGGTGATCTGACCGCGCGTCACGCCTACTGAAGAAATGAGCCGGTTCGCTACCAGGAACTGCAAGGCGGCGCCGGTGCCGATGACCGCACCGTTCAACGCGGCGTAGAAGGCGGTGAGCGATTGAGGATCGACGCTACCCGCGGCGGTCGTGAAGTGAAGGCTCGCCGCCTTACCCATGAGGAAGTCCATCACCTGCGCGAGCAACGAGAAGATCAAAGTTGTGTACGCCAGGTTCCGCAGCAAGTTCGAGCTCAACGATATCTTGAGATCCGCGCGGAGCTGGCTCCATATGTCGCGGGCACGAAACTTGCCGGGAACGGGCGGGCGACGAAGCCGAGCCCGGTA
>JBOGJF010000260.1:0-9379 GCA_050747785.1 Vicinamibacteria bacterium | reverse complement strand
ACGGCAGCAGAACGAGAACAAGCAAGATCACTCGGGCTTTCTCCATTGCATTACCCTCTCGAGGAGGGTGCTATTCTACAACGTTTGGCAACCTACTTGTCGAGGATCTCGATGGTGACAACCTTTGCGATTTCGCAGACTGCGTTGGACTTGTCAACGGGGGCCTCGAAGGACGACTCTAGTCGGACCCCGCTTGAAATGTCCCCGCGTCTTACCATAGATTGCCGCACGCAAAGGCGTCCCCCGAACCGGGGCCCAGCCTTTGAAAATTCGTGACAACTCTTATCGGCAACTTGGGAACGTTCTCCAATGGGCAAAGGGGGGACCATGGATAAGCACTGGACCGTGGACAACGCCCGCGTCGACGAGCTACGGGCCGCCTTTTCTGGCCAAGTACTCCGTCCGGGCGATGACGGTTACGAAGACGCTCGGAAAGTCCACAATGGCTTGATCGACAAGCGGCCGGGACTGATCGCCCGTTGTGCCGGCCTGGGTGACATCATCGACGCGGTCCAGTTCGCGCGCGCTCATGATCTCGAAGTCGCGGTGCGGTGTGGTGGACACAACGTGGCGGGGAGAGCCACGATCGACGATTGGCTCATGATCGACCTCGCTCCCATGAAGGGAATCTACGTGGACCCGGCCAACCGCACGATTCGCGCCCAGGGAGAGGTAACATGGCGCGAGTTCAACCGCGAGACCGAGGTCTACGATCTGGCGACGACCGGTGGCGTCATCTCGACCACCGGAATCGCTGGCCTCACGCTCGGCGGTGGGCTCGGCTGGTTAATGGGCAAGTACGGAATGGCCGTCGACAATCTCTTGTCCGCGGAGATGGTCACCGCAGACGGTGAGTCTCTGACGGCGAGCGCGGAGAACCACCCGGACCTTTTTTGGGCCATCCGCGGCGGCGGTGGTAACTTCGGGGTCGCGGCTTCCTTCGAGTACCGCCTACATCCCGTCGGCCAGATCACCGGAGGACTGGCAGCGCACTCAGTTGCGAGCGCAAAAGATGTGCTCCGTTTCTATCGCGACTTCACAGCCTCGCTTCCAGATGAGGTGACGGCTTTTGCTGGGGTGACTCACGCGCCCGATGGATCCGGCGCCAAGATCGCCTTCATCGCGGTATGCCACTGCGGCCCGATCGAGCAAGGAGCAAGAGCGCTTGCGGCCGTCAAGAAGTTCGGCTCGCCTATCATGGATGTCATCGGTCCAATGCATTACGGCCAGCTGAACGCGATGCTCGATGCCGGTTTTCCAAGGGGCGCACTCAACAATTGGAAGGCAAATTGTCTGCGCGAGCTGAGTGACCAGGTCATCGACACCATCGTCGAGAGATTCCTGGCCGCCCCCTCGACGATGAGCGCGCTCATGTTGGAGTACTTTCATGGCGCGGTGACTCGGGTGGGGACAACCGAGACCGCGTTTCCCCATCGGGACCGTGGTTACAACTTGGCCATCATCTCCCAATGGTTGGAGCCGAAAGACAACGCGCGCAACATAGCCTGGGCGAAGGACTCGTTTGCAGCCATGAAACCGTTCGTCGCGGCCGGACGGTACGTCAACTACCTCGGTGACGACGAGGTCGGAGATCCGGTCCGCGCGGCATACGGCCCGAACTACGACCGTTTGGTCGAGCTCAAAAACCAGTACGACCCGACCAACTTCTTCCATATGAATCAGAACATTCGACCCACGGTGTGAGGCCTCTTTTTCACGTGCGGTCCTCCTTTCTCGCGTTGACCGCCGCCCTGCTGGTCGCGGCGGGTTGTCGGGCGATCGATGAAGCGGACCGCCCGCGGGAAGCGGGCGTTGGTGAACGAAGCGAAGACGGAGAGGAGAAGCGGCCCAGGGGAACCCCCGACTACCTAGCGCCCATCGAGATTTTCCCCCAACCTTTCGCTTCGTACGCCGCCCTCGGTTGGGACTCGGAGAGGCTCTGGAGCCGGCACGTCGATTGGGAGCCGGCCATCGCCGCCGATCCGAGCGCCCCCTACGTCTATCAGCTCACGACGCGCTATCACGTGCCGGCTTGCAACGGGTGCGGTAGCCCCGCCATCGTGTTTCGTCGCTCGAGCGACGGAGGAACGACCTGGGATCCCGACACGTACCCATCCCCCGCCTCCCGCTGGCAGGCCGATCCTCAGATAGAAGTCGCGTCGGACGGGGCCATCTACGCGGCCTACCTGCAGGGTTTTCGGCCGGGCGTCGTGCTGCAGAAGTCTTCGGATCTGGGCGTGACCTGGACCGAACAGAAGGCCGTCCAGGGTACGGAAGGCCCCCGCTGGTCGGACAAACCTTGGCTCGCCATCTCCCCGGACGGCCGCGACGTGTACATCGCCTTCAACTCGGGCGACAGCTACGTCGCCGCCTCCCACGACTACGGTCGTACCTTCGACAACCCGGTGCGGACCAACGAGGACCAGAGGACCTGGTTTCACAGCGGAGGCGCGGTCGCTCCCAACGGCGAGGTCTATTTCGCGGCCGCAGACTATAGCCGCAACTATCGGGGTGAGTCTCACATCAATGTTCTTAGGTCGGTCGACGGTGGAACCTCCTGGAGCACGCATCGCGTGGACACGTCGCAAGAGATGCCCAACTGCCGCTGGGCGGAAGGATGCTATCTCGGCTTTCTCGGGCCATCGATCGCAATCGCCGTCGATGCTGCGGGAACGATCATGGTCGCCTACCACGCCGGTGACCGTCCGCGCGCGCCACAGCCGATGTGGATCCGGACCTCCACCAACGGTCTGGACTGGAGCCCACCGAAGCGCGTCTCGGCAAGACCCGACCAGGCGAACAACGCTTTTCCCGCGTTAGCCGCCGCCCGCCGCGGCGACTTCCGATTAGTCTGGCAAGACGATCGCCGATCCTCCGAGACGGGCTGGAACACCTGGTATCGAACGACGAGCGATGGCGGGCTCACCTGGAGCAAGGCGATTCGGTTGTCGGACGCTCGAACCGGACCTTCCTACAAGAGTTCGGACGGCTATCTCTTCCCCTACGGCGACTACCTCGAGATCGCCATCGACCAAAACGGTAGAAACCAGGTGATCTGGGGTGAGGGGGAAAGCTACGACGGAAACGGCGGAACCTGGTTTACGCGCGGGCGATAGCCACGGCGCCTACTAAAGCTCTCTCAGTGCCGCTGCGACCGGCAGTCGGGCAGCGCGGATGGCTGGAAGGAGCCCTCCCACCAACCCAATGAGCGCGGCGAAGAGAATCCCCTGAAGAAGGAGCCCCGGCGTCACGTCGAAGGCGAAGGCCACCTGAGCGAAGCTTTGCCAGTTGATGGTTGCGGCCCGAAAGCCGTCGAAGACGACATAGGCCAGCCCCGCGCCCAGGCTGCCCCCCACGAGCGCGAGCACCAGCGACTCGAGAAGGACCGAGACGACCACCGGCGCTCCACCGAAGCCTAGCGCGCGCAGCGTGGCGATCTCACGACTACGGGACGAAACCGCCGTGTACATCGTATTGAGCGCACCGAACACGGCACCCACCCCCATCAGAGAGGCGACGAGAGTCCCCAATCCGGTGACGAGGTTCGTCACCATGGTCGATTGCTCCGCATAGTACTCGGGCTGGCGAAGGACCTTCACGTTGAGCCGGGGATCGGTCGTGAGCCGATCCTTGAAATCCTGGAAGGCGTCCGGTGACTCGAGCCGGGCATAGACCGCCTGAAAGCTGTTCCCCCTCTGGTAGGCCGGCTGCAGCACGGCGGCGTCGGTCCAGATTTCGGACTCGGAGATCCCGCCATTCTCGGTGAACACACCGACCACGGTCCAGGCGTTCCTTCCCACTTGAAACCGCGATCCCACGTCGAGCCCCGCGAACTCGAGAGCCGCGCCGGCGCCGGCGATGACTTCGTTCCGGCCCCATTCGAAACGGCGCCCGCGGATGATCTCGATACTCCGAACGTCGAAGGCCGCGGGCTCGACGCCCCGAAGCGGCACGTTCGCATCGGTTCCGGTGCTGCGCTTGGGAAGATTGATGATGACGAAGAGCTCCGCCGATGCCAGAGGGCCATCCGAGCCCCGCGCCACACCCTCCGTGTCGGCGATGATGCGCGTGTCCGGACCGCCGAGGCCGCTCATCATCTCGGTATCCGCGCCGCTCCGCATCACGATCGCCGTCTCGGGAGAGCCGGATACCGTCATGGCACGCTGGAATCCCTGTGCTATGGACAGGACCGCCACCAGCACCGCCACCACGCCGGCAATGCCGAAGACGGCGGCCGCCGCCGAGCCCTTGTGCCCCCAGATCGACTTCAGATTGAATTGGGTGAGGGACGCAATTTGTCTCAGCCAATTGAGCGGACCGGCCATCGCCTTACAGTCTCCTCAAGGCATCGGCGATGCGGAGTCGACCCGCCTGCAAGGCGGGAAGGATTCCGGCCGCCAAGCCCAGGGCGAGCACCAACAGGACGCCGAGGACGATAGACCGAGGAGGGAAGTAGAAGATGGGTAGCGCACCGTTCGTGGGATCGCCGAGGGAGATCAGAAACCAGCCTAAGCCCAGACCCAAGAAACCGCCCAGGCAGGCAAGTGCCACGGCCTCGGCGAGGACCAGACCGAGCACCTGCCCATCGGTGAAACCCACTGCCTTCAAGACCGCAAGCTCTCCGGTGCGCTCGCGTACCGCATAGGCCATGGTATTGCCGGCGACGAGAAGGATCGTGAAGAAGACGGCCGCCAGAATGGCGACCATGATGGCTCCGATATTGCCCACTTGCTCCGCGAAGCCTTGCACGAAGGCCCCTTCGGTCTCGGCTTTGGTCTCGGCAGGAGAGTTTGCGAACTGCTCGTCGATGCGTTTCGCGACCGCGGCGGCATCAACGGGATCCTCCACGCGGACGACATACCATCCGACCTGGCCTCTTCCCCAATCGCGGGCTTCATCGAAGAAGTCCCAGCGAAAGAGAAAGGCGGTGGTGTCCGTCCCCTGCTCGGCACCATCGTAGATTCCCACGATCTCGAAATCCCAGGTCGCCTGCCCGCCGTCGTGAGTAAAAATCGTGGCTTGGATGGGGACTCGATCCCCCACCTTCCAGCCGAAGCGCTCGGCGGTAGTACGTCCGACCACGGCGCCGGTACGGGTCGTGAGCCAGCGAGCCTTGTCCTCGGCGGAGACCAGGAACTCCGGATACATGGCAAGGTACTCTTCCGGCTTCACCGGGAATTGAGGAAAGAAGTTGGCAGGCTCCTGGTAGATACCGCCGAACCAGGTGGCGTGCACCGCTTCCGCCACACCGGGAAGCTGTTCCATCTGCGACTCGTAGGTCTCCGGCAGCGGCATGATGAGTGACACCTTGTGGCGCACCACCAGCCGATCCGCACCCGCGACGTCCACGCCTTGCGCCAGCGCCCGGGTGATGGCCGAAAGGTACCCGAACAGGACGAACGCCACCAGGATCGACAAGAGCGTCAGCAAGGTGCGAATCTTCTTGCGCTTCAGATTGGCCCAGACCAGTCCCGTGAACTTCATTGCATCGGCTCCATGCTGAGCTGGCCCTTGTCGAGATAGAGCCTTCGGGAGGCGCGCGCGGCGGCGTGCGGGTCGTGCGTCACCATGATGATGGTCTTCCGGTGCTCCCGGTTGAGCGCCTGCAGCAGATCGAGGATCTCGTCCCCCGACTTGCGATCCAGGTCGCCGGTCGGCTCATCACACAATATCAGTGTGGGGTCGGTAACGATCCCGCGGGCGATACCCACGCGCTGTTGCTCGCCGCCCGAAAGCTCCCCGGGCAGGTGATGCATCCGATGGGAGAGCCCCACCACCCCGAGCGCGGTCTCCACGTGTTTCCTGCGCTCGGCCCTGGAGAGATGGGTGAGAAGAAGAGGCAGCTCCACGTTGCGCGCCGCGCTCAGGACCGGCAACAAATTGTAGAACTGGAAGACGAGCCCCACATGACGCGCCCGCCAGGCGGCGAGCCTTCGCTCCGACAAACGATCGATGCGCTCGCCGTTGACGATCACCTCTCCCTTGTTGGGGCGGTCCAGTCCGCCGATCAAATTCAGCAACGTGCTCTTGCCCGAACCGGAGGGGCCCATGAGCGCCAGGCAGTCGCCTTCTGGAACCTCCAGACGGAGCCCTTCCAGGACATGGATCTCCTCCGAGCCGCGGCGGAAGAACTTGCTGACGCCGTTCACCTGAACCAGATTGCCGTCGGTCCCACTCATCGACTCCGCTCCTCCACGCGATCTCCATCCGCCAGCTGGTCTGGACCCTCCACCACCACCGTTTCCCCCGGGGCGATGCCGGCCAGAATCACGGTTGCGTCTCCATCGGTCGTGCCGACGGTAACGGCACGGCGCTCGGCTCGGCCGTCCCGCACCACGAATACGACGTCGCGCTCTCCGTCACGGCGAACCGCGTCTCCAGGGATCTCTACGACGCTGCCACTTCTTTGTTCCGCCTCGTCTCCCTGAAAGGCCACCTTCACCCCCATGTCGGGAAGCATGCGCGGATCGAGCTCGTCGAATCCGATCCGCACGCGCACCGTGGCGCGGTCCCGATCGGCGGTTGGCACGATGGCGATGACGTGGCTCGGTATGGTCCACTCTGGGTAGGCATCGAGGGTGGCCTCCACGCGCTGCGCGGGTACCACGCGATGGATGTAGCTTTCGTTGACGTCGACTTCCACTTCGAGAGAGCTCATGTCCACGACCGTCCCGATGCCGGTGCGGGTGAAACCTCCACCCGCGGAGACGGGCGAGATCATCTCTCCCGGCTGCGCGTTCTTGGTCGTGACGACCCCGGCGAAGGGCGCCCGGATGATGGTATCCTCGAGCTGTTGCTTCCAAACCGCCAGCCGGCTCTCCGCCACCACTTCCTCCTGGCGCTGGCGCTCCAACCGCGCCTGGTAAGCATCCGCCACCGCTTGAACGCGATCGAGCTCCGCTTGACTGACCACCTGATCTTCGACCAGCGCCCTGGTTCTTTCCAAATTGAGCTGCGCCTCGTGGCTTTGGACGCGCGTTTCTTCCAACGCGGTCTGAGCCGCCCGGAGCTCGGCCTCGGCGAGACGCAGGCTGGTCTCGACATTGGTTGCGTCGAGCCGCGCGAGGACCTGGCCTTGCTTGACCTCCATGCCTTCCTCGATAAGAACTTCGACCACCTTGGCCGTGACTTTGGAAGACACAGTCGCTTGCCGACGCGCCGTCACGTAACCCGATGCGTTCAAGACCGTTTGGCCTTCACCAACCGCCGCTTCTTCGGCTACCGCGGTGACAACCTCGGCGGCAGCTGAGCGCATACGCCACCAGCCGAGTCCGGCCGCGACCATCACCGCCGCGAGAATCGCGAGCCACATCCAAGTACGAGCAGGCGGGTCGGGCGTGGCCTCACGATCGATGCGCAAGTCGTCGAGCGTTCCTTTTTCCTGACGGACCGCTGGCATACCGCCCCACATCATAGCGACGGAGCCGCGCCGGCGCCACGGCTCCGCTTTTGCCCTTCATCAGCGAAACGCTAACCCATGACTCTAGTCGCCCGACGAACTAAAGACCTTGGAGATGCGCAGGTCGAGGATCGCTAAGACGACAGACGCCGTGAGCCCAAAGGCTCGATGTAGATGGGACGCACGTCCTGTGGGAGGGTCACATATAATAGTGTTGCTATGTCGGGTTGGATAAGACTCATGGGCCTCCTGGCCTTTCTAGGGGTCATGGTCTACGTCGTGATTTCCTCGTTCGGGCTCAGCCAGGAAAGCTGCGAGGTCTGTATGGTATTCGAGGGCCGGGAGTCTTGCCGTACCGCGCGAGCCCCCTCCCGTGAGGAAGCGATCCAGGCGGCCCGGGACAACGCGTGCGCCCGCATCGCCAACGGCAGGGAGGAGAGCATTCGTTGTGGTGGGACCGAGCCCGCGAGTATCAGCTGCTCGGAATAGCCAGTCGCGTATGATATCCGTCGAACGTCCCGGCCATCCCGGCTATTCCTTATTGGAGGGACCGATGCCCACCTACGACCCGAGTGAAATGGAAACCGGCGAGCACCGCCTCCATACGGTCGAGCCCAAGCAACCTCTTGCATCCCTCTTCGAAGTCGATTTCGGGGCCGTTTCCGACCGAGGCAAGGTTCGCACCAACAACGAAGATCACTATCTCGTGGGGCGCTGTGGCCGCGCGTTCGAGCCTCTACTCACGAATCTGCCCGCCGGCGAGATACCCACCGAGTTTCGAGAAACGGCATACGGGCTCATCGTGGCCGATGGGCTGGGCGGTGAGGCGGCCGGGGAGCTCGCTAGCCGGCTGGCCATCGCCACGCTCGTGAAGCTGATCATCGACGTCCCAGATTGGATCCTCAAGTTCGATGCGAAGCGCGAAAAAGAAGCGATGAAACGCGCCGACACGTACATTCGACAGGTTCACGAGACCCTGACAGAACGAGCCAAAGCCGACGCCAAGCTCTCCGGAATGGGCACGACGATGACGCTCGCGACCATCCTGGGCCACGACGGCATCGTCGCGCACGTGGGTGACTCGCGCGCGTACCTATACCGACAGGGAGAGCTTCACCAACTGACGCGCGATCAGACGCAGGCCCAGATGCTTCTCGAAGCCGGGGTCATCACCAAGGAAGAGTTCGCCAGGAATCAGTACCGGCACGTTTTGCTGCAGGCCATTGGAGGGGGGGGTGGGCTGGTGGACGTCGAGATCCATCGCACGCGCTTTCAGCACGACGACCGGTTGTTGCTCTGTACCGACGGCTTGACGGACATGGTGCCCGACTCGAAGATCGCAGAAGTACTCGGTCGCGACACGTCGGCCCAGAAAGCGTGTGAGTCCCTTCTGGAGCTGGCGCTCGAGGCTGGAGGTCGCGACAACGTCACCTGCGTGCTGGGCCACGTGAGCTTCCCGCAAGCGGCGTAGCTGGCAGAAACCAGTGCCCCATCTCTGAGCGCGCGACGGCGTCTCGACGACGGCTTCCCGAAGACCGGACGGCAGCGGAGCGCACGCTCACGTCGTGCGCCCCACCGACCTTCCTTGTGCCTCTCAGAGGCCCGATTTCAACTCAGATGTTCTTTGAAGAAGTCGAGCGTGCGCTGCCAAGCAAGCTTGGCGGCCGCGTCGTCGTAGCGCGGTGTCGTGTCGTTGTGGAAGCCGTGGTTGGCGCCATCGTACATGTACATGGTGTATTGCTTCTTGTTGGCCTTCAGCGCCGCCTCGAAGTCGGCCCAGCCCGCGTTGACGCGCTCGTCGAGCCCCGCGTAGTGAATCAGCAATGGCGCGTTGATCTTGGGAACGTTCTCGGCCGCGGCCTGCCGACCGTAGAACGGTACGCCAGCGGCAAGGTTGGGAACCCGCACCGCGAGCTCGTTGACGACCCCCCCGCCATAGCAGAATCCCACCGCGCCGACGTTGCCGGTGCAGGCCTCGTG
>JBOGJF010000259.1:0-6805 GCA_050747785.1 Vicinamibacteria bacterium | reverse complement strand
TCGGCAGCAGACGGGTGAGCAATCAGCTTCCGGCAAGCGCGGGCGACAAGGACGCTTTGGCCGACTTAGGAGTCTCGGTCAGGGGGACCGGTGGGAGCTATTCGCCGCGGGGAGCGTTTTGATCGCTCTGGTTGCCTTGGGGAGCTGGCAGGCGGGTGATCTCGAGGTGGGTCTCTTGGTGACGGCGGGCTTCGCCGCGGTGGCGGTAGTGCTTCATGTGGTCGGGGGGCTATTGGTGCGCGCCATCGAGCCGCTGGGACGGAAGGGCTCGTTTCCGTTCCGTCACGCGGTGCTCAGCTTGAGCCGGCCTGGAAATCAGACGCGCATGATTCTTCTGGCGGTGGGGCTCGGTACGTTCTTCATTCTCGCGACGCGCGGGACGGAGGCGAACCTCCTGGCGCAGTTCCGGATGGAGCTCGAGGACGACGCTCCGGACATGTTCCTCGTCGATCTGCAGCCGAGTCAGGTCGAATCGGCGGAGGCGCAATTGATCTCGCTCGGGGCACGGGAAGTTCGTATGGTGCCTGTTCTTCGCGCGCGAGTCACGGGTGTGCAGGGGCGCGACGTGGCTCTGGACGGCTACGAACAGGTTCGCGAGGAGCGCAGACTGCGGCGTGAGTTTACGGTCACGTACCGGGACCACTTGGACGCGAACGAGACCATCCTGGACGGCCGATTCTGGGACGACACACCCTCTTCGGAAGCCGAGGTCTCGATCGAGGATGATTTCAATGAAGAAGTGGGTATACAAGTCGGGGACAGGATGCGCTTCGACATCCTGGGTCGCGAGGTGACCGCCCGCGTGACGAGCATCCGCGACGTCGATTGGGACGATGCGCGCAGCGGTGGTTTCATGTTCGTGTTTCGGCCCGGCGCCATGGCGGATGCCCCGCACACCTTCCTCGGGTTCGTGAAGGCGCCATTCGACTCGGGCGAGCGCGCCCGGCTTCAGCGGGACATCGTGGAGGCGTTCCCCAACGTCTCGATCGTAGATCTCCGGGAGATCCTCCTGGCCCTTCGCGGTGTCGTCGAGAAGATCGCGCTCGCGATCACCTTGGTGGGAGCCATCGCCCTTATCAGTGGAGCCATGATTCTCGTCGGCTCGGTTGCCATGACCAAGTTCCAACGCCAGTACGAGGCATCGATCTTGAGGACATTGGGGGCTAGCGGGAAAACGGTGAGAAGAATGGTTCTGCTCGAGTACGGCACTTTGGGTGCTTTGGCCGGCGCGGTCGGTGGTCTGGGCGCCCCCATTTTGACCTGGGTCCTCTGCAATCGTCTGTTCGATGTCCCCTGGCAACCGAACCTCTGGATGAGCCTCTTCGGCATCCCGCTCACCGCCTTGGGGGTCACGATCGTGGGGATGGCGACCACGATGGACATTTTGAGGAAGAAACCCATCGCGGTCCTGCGGGCGGAGTAGATCCGACGCTGCGGCCGGTGCTGAAGACCGTACTTGCCACGATCGGTCTCGTCTCCGTGCTGGCCTGCGAGGCGGCCCCATCGGATGTGGTCAATGCATTCGTGGAGGCCACCCGAACTGGCGACCTCGCGACGCTGGCAACCGTCTCGGTGGTGGGCTGGCCCGACCAGAGAGTTCGGGCCTCCGATATCCTGGCTTGGTGGATTACCCGCATCACCGCGTCAGAGGACCAGGCCTTCGAGCTCGATGAGCGCCAGCAGAGATTGAACGCCGCTCGGGACGCTCGGGACGCGAGGCTGCTAGAGTCCGGCGAAGGCGAAGACGCGGAGCTCGTTCGCATTCAATCCCGCGTCGAGAGGCTCCGAGCGGAGATCGAGCGGGAACGGGAGGAGGCCCGCAAGTCCGTCGAGACGTGGGCTCCAATCGACGAGTTCCAAGGGGGAGTGGAAACGAGGCGGGCCGAGGTCATCGTTCGGTCACCGACCGGGGATTACCACTACGCGCTGACGCTGAAACGGTATCGATTGTCTCGCTCCGCCGAGGCGAGCCCGTTTGCTTCGCGGTGGATCGTAACCGCCATCGAGCCCCTGTAAATTAGAGCGCTATTGCACGTATCCCAGGGCCCGGAGCTCCCTCTCCTGCTCTTCGCTGAGCTCGAGCTCCTGGACGTCCAGATCTTCTCGGATCTGTCGCCGAAGCTCCTGATTCTCTTGAGCGAGCCGGTGCAAGACCTCGCTCATGGACGCCAGTCGCTCGGTTTGCTCCAGAGCTAGGTTCTTCTGCTCACGCGAGTCCTCGGTCAAATGATAGAGCTCGTAGTCCACGTCGAGCGCTCTCGGGATCGTTTTTGCGCGGCTCTTGGGGTTCTCGATGACCTTCCAGGAATCGGTTCGAATGCACGCGGCATAGGCCTCGGAGACATAAGCGAAGCGCGGCGAGCCATCCCGGAGAACCGGATTGAAGAGGGAGGTTCCTTGCATCATCGGTGCCGGCTCCAAATCCAACTCCTGTAGGATCGTCGGTGCGATGTCGATGAGTTGAACGGGCGCGTCGACTCTCTCGCCTCCCGAACGACCTCCCGGCAGGCGCAGCAGCAGGGGCACGCGGATGAGCTCTTCGTAGACGGAATTGCCGTGGTTCATCAGACCGTGCTCGAGAAAGCCCTCGCCGTGATCACCGAAGACCACGATAAGCGCCTCGTCGTAGAGCCCTAACTCGCGCAGAGCGTCGAAGAAACGGCCGATGGCGAAGTCGGCGTAGGCAATCTCGCCGTCATAGAGTGAAACGACCTCCGCCAATTCCTCATCGGTCAGGTCTTTGTCCTGAGTGTAGGGATGGGTCTGGCTGAGCTCGCGAATATTGGAGCGGTACGCGGGGACGTAGGCGGTGTCGAAAGGCCACGGCGGCTCGTAGGGGTAGTGAGCATCGAAGAGATGCAAGAGCAAGAAAAAGGGCTGCTCGCGGATTACGGGCTCGGCGGGGTCGCCCGCCAGCCACTCGAGGGCGCGATCCACCATGACATCCGCGGGCCGCACTTGGTCGGTGCGCAGGTAGTAATCGAAACCCTTGGCGAAGCCGTAGTCCTCGCTCAGGACCGGGGCTACGAAGCCGGCGGTCAGGTATCCGGCGTTCCGCAGTATTTCCGGGATCATCGCGCTCATGTCGCTCTGTGGCGTCAGGTGAGTGATGGAGTGGACGGATGGATAAAGAGATGTGAAAACGCTCATGTGCGATGGAACCGTCCAAGGAGTCTGCGTGAAGGCTTGCTCGAAAACGAGCCCCTCCTCGGCGAGGCGTTCCAAGCTGGGAGTCGTCGAGCGTGGGTAACCGTAGACGCTCAAATGATCGGCGCGAACGGTATCGAGCGAGATGAGAATCACGTTGGGCGGGCGCTCTTCGCAGGCGCCCATGAGGAGAACGCTCGACGCGAGGATCGATGCTAGGTAGTGCCGCTGGCGGTGCTCCATGGAGCCGCCATTTTACATTACGCGCGGGCTCCCAGCAGTCGCGCCGGCAGGTAGAGCAGAGCTTTCAAGAACGCGAGCATGGCGCCGACGACTATCCCCAGGAGACGAAAGGGAAGCAGCATCAGCCATACGAAGGGATAAACGATGAGCGCTAGCAGGGCGATGGGCCAGCAGAGAACGAGCAGAATGAGCCAGAGCAGGAATTTCATCAAGCGCCTACCTCCTCGCCCTAGTATACGGTGATTGGTTGCTCGATGTTCCCGGCGTCACGACGGGATCATGGGGGAGCCCGGCCGTTTCTTGAGCGACGGGTCGAAGGGAATGACCGGTCTTTCTCCGCTCTTCTCGGCGCGCTTCGCCGGCCGGCTGCCCGCCGGGCCCGGCGTCGGATGTGCGTGCCGATCACGCAACACCTCGTAGAAATCTACTTGCGCCCTGACTCTCTTAGCCGAGCCCATGACGCTCGCCAAGCTGGTCATTCCAGTGGGGCCGGTCGGGCCGGTGGGGCCGGTGAGGCCTGTGGGGCCGGTGAGGCCGGTGGGGCCAGTCGGGCCGGTGAGCTCCGGCAAGCTCGGTCGGCGGTATCGGTTCTCCAGGTTCTGGTCGAGGATCCTCGTCTTGACGTTGTCTTGCCATTGAACGTCGAGGAATGCCTTCAGCTCCGCCTGTAGGGACGTGTCGTAGACAGGGACCCCCACCTCCACGCGGCCATCGAGGTTCCGCGGCATCCAGTCCGCGGAGGACAGAAAATACTTGTGGGCGCCGCCATTGCAGAACACCATGATGCGGGAATGCTCTAGGTAATGGTCTACGATCCCGATGGCCTCGATGTTCTCTTTCCTCTCCGGCTGGTTGGGTAGTAAGGAGAACATGCCCCGCACGTTCAACCGGATCTTCACCCCGGCGTCACAGGCTTGGTAGAGGAGGCCGATCATTTCTGGATCGGTGAGGTTGTTGAGCTTCAGGTGTATGAAGGCCTCCCGTCCCTTCTTGGCGTTCTTGATCTCGTCGCGAACGAGCCTTGCCAATCTCGAGCGCACATTGAAGGGAGAGACGATGAGGTGCTTGTAATTCGCGGCGGGATACTTGCTCTCCAGAAAGTCGAAGATAGTTTTGACCTCCTGGGTGAGGCGACGGTCGGCGGTTACGAGACAGTGATCGCTGTAGTGCTTGGTCGTGTGCTCGTTGAAGTTGCCGGTTCCGATGCAAGCGTAATAGAGATTCTGACGGGCCATTCGACGACCGATGAGCCCGATCTTGGCGTGAATCTTCAATCGCGGAATCCCGTGGATGACACGCACGCCTTCGTCTTGCAGCTTGTTCGCCAGCTCGATGTTGGTCTGCTCGTCGAACCGGGCCTGGAGCTCGATGACCACGGTCACGTCCTTGCCGTTCCGCGCCGCGCAGATGAGCGCGTTGACCAAGGCCGAGTCTTTGGCGATTCGGTAGAGCGTCGTCTTGATGGATGTGACGTCGGGATCGAGCGCGGCCTCGCGAAAGAGCGCGACCACAGTGTCGAAGGACTGGTACGGAAAATGGAGGAGCGCGTCCCGCTTCGCCACGGCGGCCAAAAGACTACTCTTGGGATCGAGCCGGCGGTTGGGAAGGGGTGTTGGCCGCACCGGTTCGCCCTCGTCGGACTCGCTCAAGGGAAAATTCACGAAGTCTTTGAAGTTGTGATACTTGGCCCCTGGAATCAGCGTGTCCTGCCCGCTGACGCGCAGCTTCTCGGTGAGAAACGCGAGGAGCGCGGGCGAGATGCCGGCGTCGTAGATGAAGCGCACCGGGGCGCCTTGTTTTCTCTGCTTCAGACTCTTGGAGATCTTGAGAATATAGCTCTCGGAGATGTCGTCATCGATGTCGAGCTCGCCGTCCCGGGTTACCTTGATGGTGAACGCGTCGAACTGGTCGATATCGAAGAGTCCGAAAATGTCCTTCAGGCAGAATCGAATGACATCGTCGAGCAGGACAAAGTACTGGTCCCCATTCGTGGATGGCAGGGGCACGAAGCGATCGATGGCAGGGACCTCGACGAGGCCGTACTTGGCTTTGAGAGACCGGGGGCCCCTTCCAAAAGAGATCGCCAGATAAATGGATTTGTCCCGCAGGGCGGGAAACTTGCCGCCGGGATGGAGTATCACCGGCATCAGCCGGGGACGGACCCGGGTCAAGAAGTAGTCTCTCACGAACTCGCCCTGGGTTGGTGTCAGCTGGCTGTCATCGATGATGAAGATGCGCTCCTTCGCCAGCTCGCGCAGTAGCTGTCCGTAGATGGCTTCGAGATCCCGATGCTGGGCCAGAGACTTTTCCTGGATCTCCTTGAGCACCTTCTTGGGGTCGTAGCCGAGTATCGTCTTGGCCTTCTTACCCAGTTTGCCGAGGCGCTTCAGAGTCGCCACGCGCACCCGGAAGAACTCGTCGAGATTGGACGAGAAAATCCCCAGGAATCGGAGGCGCTCGAGGATCGGGACCGCCGGGTCGGCGGCTTCCTGGAGGACCCGGGCGTTGAAGGACAACCAGCTGAGCTCTTTAGCGCGGATCTTCGTCTTCATGAAACGTGAGATACCCTATTCGGACGACACGCTGGAGGTTTGGCGTCGACGAGCCCCCTTGGAGGCGCTTGAAGGGTGACGGGATTCTGCCTGGGACGCTCGCTCCTGTCAAGCGATTCTGAAGTAGCCCAGGAGACGAAGCGGAGCCGTCCAGAAAGCTAGCTGTATCCACAGTGAAAAATACAGCGGCGGTCGTTCTGGTGGTGCAACTTGGCACAGAGGATCGAGTGGGCGCCGCGGACGCGAAGGTAGATCTCAGCGGCCAGCAGCATCCCTATCGGGGGCGCGGTGAAGTAGATCCAGTGGGCGTTCCACAGCCAGGCGACGGCCGCCGAGCCGAAGGATCGAGCCGGGTTCATGCTCATGCCCGAGATGGGGGCCTCGAGACTGATGTAGGTGGCGACGAGAGCGCCGGCGAAGAGACCGGTGAATCGCGCCAGTTTAGGATGATTCGTCGCGAACAAGACGACCGTCATCAGTCCAAACGAAATACCGACCTCCGCCCAGAAAGCAGCTCCCACCCCACCGAGCCCGGGAGTCGTGACGACATAATTCACCTCGGGCGCGCCCAACAGGCCACGTAGCAGTAGAGCAGAGACTGCGACGCCGAGGCTTGCTCCCGCGAACTGGGCAAGTACGTAGAAGGCGGCGTCCCGGCGGTCGAGCTTCTTCAGCCGGTAGAAGGTGAGCGTCACGGCCGGGTTGATGTGCGCGCCCGATTGCTTTCCCCAGGGCGAGTAGATGATGGTGACGGCGGTGAGCCCCATGGCGATCCCCATCAAGACTCGCCGGACAAAAGGGTCGGCCAGGGTCTGCCGGATGGGCGATAGAGGATGCTCGAACAACGTCGCGAACAGGCAGGC
>JBOGJF010000258.1:0-19608 GCA_050747785.1 Vicinamibacteria bacterium | reverse complement strand
GGCCGCGAGATTCTCCGCGCCCACTTCTTCTTCGATCACGTTCAGAACGTCGTGCACCAGGACCTCCGTACGCTCGACCCGCGTGCCGGCGGGCGCTCGGAGTCGCATCTGGACGAGACCGGTGTCGACGCTCGGAAAGATCTCCGTGCCCAGGAGAGCGAGGAGGAGCACGATGAGGAGGGCGCTCCCGGCCAGGTAGGCAAGGACGAGGGCACGGCGTCGGGCCAGAGCTCGCTTCGACCAGGCCGCGTAGCGTTCACGAAGCCGCTCCACGAGTTCGTCTTGTGTCCTCTCTGATGGCTTGGCCTTTCTCTGAAGCCAGGTCTCCATCATGGGCACGAAGGTGCTGGCTAGGAAGAACGACGATGCCATGGCAAAGCCTACGGAGAGGGCCAAAGGAACAAACATGGCACGGGCAACACCCGACATGAAGAACGAGGGTGCGAAGACGGCCAAGATGGCGAGCATGATGAGGAGACGGGGAACCAGAACCTCTTGGCTCGCATCGAGGACAGCGCGAGCCACCGGCTTTTTCTCCGCCAGGTGCCGGTGAATGTTCTCGACGGCGATGACGGACTCGTCCACCAGAATTCCGATGGCGAGCGTGAGCCCTCCGAGCGTCATGAGGTTGATCGTCTGTCCCGATCCCCAGAGCGCGACCAGGGCGGAGAGGAGCGCCAGTGGAATCGTGGTAACGACCACGATCGCGCTACGGAAGCTTCCCAGAACGAGCAGGATCGTTCCCCCGGTGAGGAGCGCGCCCAAGAGTCCCTCGAACCGAAGCGCGTTCAATGCATCCGACACATAGAACGATTGATCGAACTCGAACGAAACATGGATGTCCTCGGGAATCGCGGAGCGAAAGGTTGGAATCGCTTCGCGCACGCGGCGCACGACGTCCATCGTCGAAGCGTCGGCTCGCTTCGTGACCGCGATGTACACGGTGCGGCGTCCGTTGAAGAGGGCGTAGCTGGTCAGGATATCCGCTCCGTCCTCGGCGTAGCCGATGTCTCGGAGGTAGACGGTGGCACCTGGCCCCGAGCGGAGAGGAACGTCGTTCAGCTCCTCCGCTTGACGCACCGTCGAGTTCACCGGCGTCAGGTAGTTGACATCGCCGATGCGCACACTTCCCGAGGGAAGTATGGTGTTGGTGCGGGCGATCGCGGTAACGACCTCATCGGGCGACATCTTGTAGGCGCGTAGCCGGTCCGGGTCAACGTGCACGACGAGGCTCCGCGCCGTGCCACCGAACGGCGGAGGAGCAGATACACCCGGCACCGCGGCGAACATGGGTCGGACGCGGAATAGCGCCAGGTCCGAGATCTCGTCCACACTTCGGGTCTCGCTCGAGAACACCAGGTAGCCCACCGGAACGCTCCCCGCGTCGAAGCGCATCACGAAAGGCGGCACCGTGCCGGGAGGCATGAACGAGCGTGCGCGGTTCACCTGGGCCACGGCCTCCGCCATCGCCTGCGCCATGTCGGTCCCTTCGTGGAAGTGGAGCGCCATGAGCGCCGCCCCCTGGATAGAGCGGGACTCGACGTAGTCGATGCCTCGCACGTACAAGAAGTGATACTCGTAATAGTTAACGAGGTAGCCCTCCATCTGCGCCGGATCCATGCCGCCGTACGGCTGAGCCACGTAGATGACGGGCGTTCCGAGGTCGGGAAAAATGTCGGCTCTCATCCGCTGAACGGCGAGAATCGACATGAGGCCGACCCCGACGATGATCATCAGGACCGAGATGGGCCGCCTCATGGCCGTGCGAATGAGCCACACGGTGTTTGCTCCTTCCTTTCTGCCCCCGCTAGTCGAGCAGGGAGAGTACCGGTGCCAGGTCGCCCTCGGCGGCGCCGAGCTCGAAACGAGCGCGCCACACGTTCAGTCGAGCGAGTGCCTCTTCGGTTTCGGCGCGGCGCAGGATGCGTTCGGCCTCGGCCACTTCGAGGACGTCGGCGAGCCCGGCTTCGTATCGAGCCCGAGCCTGGATTTGTAGCGCCCGCGCCGCCTCGAGCTCGGTGGGCGTGTTCTCGGCAATGCGGAGCGCCGCGTCCAACCTGATGCGGGCCCGCTCGAGCTCCGCGGTCAGGTGCTGACGGGCGTTTTCGTAACGGGCTTCCGCCGCCCGCTCCCGGTACTCCCGGATTCTCGTCTCCTGACTAGCTTCCGCAAAATCTAGAAGAGGAAAGGAAACGGCGAGCCCGACCGCCCAGTTCGAGGTCTCGGGCCAGAGCCCCGCCGATCCTTCCTCGAAACCTCCATCCAGCAGGGCGCCGGTGCCCCGCGCATAGACCGAAGCGAGGACGTCGAGCCGGGGGCGATAGTAATGAGCCGCCGCGTCTCGCCGCGCATGCGCCGCATCCCTTTCCGCAAGCGCGGCGCGGACGAGGGGATGCTCCGTCTCGGGAAGCAGCCCGCCTTCGGGCGCCGCCGGTCCCGTCGCCAGCAAGTCATTGCCGTCGACCTGGATGCGTTCTTCCGCGCGCCCGAGCCATTCGGCGAGTCTTGTGCGCGCCTCTTCACGGGCCTGCTCCGCCCGTACGAGCTCGTTGCGCGTCCTCGCCAGCTCCGCCCGCGCGAACGAGAGGTCCGCCCCTGGCCGGAGCTCGTTCCCGACGAAGACCGAAACCGCCCGTTCGAACAATTCCATGCTCTCGGTGGCCGCCGCCGCCGCCCGCGCGGCCGACTCCGCTCCCACCATCTCGATGAAGGCATCCATGGCACCGAGAGATACTTCGATCTCCGTCACCCGCAGGCCGGCCTCGGCTCGACGCCTCAGAGCTTCCGCCTCCCGGACTCCGGCTGCCCGGACTCCGAAATCGAACGCGTTCCAGTGAAGAAGCACCGAGGCCGCGCTTCCCCACGCGCCTTGAGACGAAGTCTCCTCGAGCACGGGTCCCGAGATTCCTGGGACGTTCCCGCCCGGGATCACGAGACCGAAAACGTTGTTCCTGGTGGCGCGGTTCCACTGGAGGTAGATGTCCGCGTCGGGAACGTACGCCTTCTTCGCTACGCCTAGGCTCTCCTCCGCGGCGGAGAGCTCCGCCGCGGAGGCATGCACCTCGGCGAAGTCCTCGACGGCCATCCTCACGGCCGCTCCGAGAGTCAGAGCAGCCGAGAGCTCGTCTCGTTCTTGCGCGAGTCCCGAATGTGCGAAGAGTGAGAGAGCGAGTCCAAGCCAGAGTGAACGAGACCGGTTTTTCAACGCCTGCTCCGCAGCGCCGCCCGCAGTTCGACCGCGCTCAGGGCTTCGCTCACGAGCTCAATGAGGCGCCGTTTCTGACTCGCCCAGTACCGGCGCCCGCGGGCAGTCACCTGGTAGTACTTCCTGAGCTTGCCGTTTATGACGTTCTTGCGATGGCCGATGAGTCCGCGTCGCTCCAGACGGTGAAACTTGGGGTAGAGCTGGCTGGCATTCAATCGATAGCCGTGACGGCCGAGCTCTTCCATCATCCACAGACCGTAGATGGGACTTTCGGATGCATGGTGCAGGATGTGGAGCTCCACGAAGTCGACGGTAAGTCGTTTCCGTTTCACGATATCGATTTGAGATAATGAACCTCCCAGATATCGCTTGTCAACAGGAAACCGTTCGAGCGATGCGGGAGAGATCTTCAGAAGGTGCGAGGTCGGCCCGGCAACTGCGGTGAATGATCGAACGGGATGGTTCCGAGAAGACTCTTGGCTCGCGGCCTCACCCGTCTTGGCTCCCGGCGGCGCGTTGCTGCGCCCGCGGGGTTCTTCAACGGCACGGATGGTGAGGGAAGGGAGAGGTCCTCAAAGCTGACGTTCGAATTGCGCTCGCAGCAGGAGAAAGACCGCCAGATCGTTTTCCCGGACATTCGAGATCTCGATCCGACGATCCTTGGCGCCTCCGGCCAACGAAGTGATTCCAGCGCGGCGCTTCTGCGTCAACAAACGGTCATCGTAGAACGCGTGAGGCGCACGGGCTCGCAGTCGAGCCGTTAGCTCGGCGAAGTTCTGGGCCGTGGTTAGCTTACGGTCGTCACCCAGCCCTTGGTAGTGCAACGTCAGCTCTTTCCAGACGTAGGGTGCCGCTTCTGCGCGGCAGAACATGTAGAGCATCTGTTCTTGTTCCGTCGTCATCTTCTTGTCGATGCGGTCGACCTTCTTGCGCATCATGAGCCCTCCGGTAACCACGGCGCGTCCGAGGGACAATTTCTTCTCCTGAGTTATTTTGGTTTGCTCGGCACTGGTCACGGAGGCGACGTGCACCAGCGCAAAGATGTCCTCGTAGGGTACGTCGAACCGGCGGTTTCGCTCCAAGCTGCCGCATACCGCCGCGGCATGTAGCTCGAAGAGAGAAGGCACGAGCTGATCTTCAGGAGCCGGAACCACGTCCATGTCGCACCGGACCGCACCGTGACCGCGTGCCCGTAGAAACTCCACGTGCCCATTGGCCACCGCTTCGTCGCCCACGGCGACGAACAAGGCCGGTAATCCTCCCGCGAGCCGCTGCCGCAGATCGAACGCCAGCACGCCGAGGTGAGCCGCCAGCGCCGGGAGCTCGCCCTCGAGCGGCGGACCCCAGCGCGTCAACGCCACCACGTGCATGAAAAGAGGTTAGCACACCGATATTGCGGTAAACTACTAACGACGATGGCCCTTAGAACAGAACCGAGCGCCTGTGGCGGGGCGCGGAGCGTTGGCTTGGCAGCTCCTACGCTGCTCATCATCCTCACGATGGGCCTCGCCGCCTGCGGCTGGTTGGACCCCGACGGAGCGCTCATCCAAGCCGCCAACGCGGCGGACGGGGAGGAGATCCGCGATCTGTTGGAGTACGGCGCTAATCCCAACGTCCGGAACGACGAGGGCTCCACCGCTCTCATGCTCTCGATCGTTTCGGGTACCGAGGAAGGTGTCCGCGGCCTGCTCGAGGGTGGCGCCGATCCTAATCTGACGCTCGAGAACGGCTCGACAGCCGTGCACATGGCGACCGCCACCGGACAGACGACGCTCCTGCGCCTGATTCTTGAGCACGGCGGCGATCCCAACGTCAAGGACGAGGTTGGTGTCACGCCTCTGATAATGGCTGCGATGTGGTCCCGCGCCGACGCCGTCACCGCTTTGGCCGAGGCGGGAGCCGATCTCGACGCCCGTAACGAGGAGGAGCGGACGGCGCTCATGATCGCGGTCACGGAGAAGCGGCCCGAGATCGTGCGCGCGTTGCTCGACGCCGGCGCCAACCCGAGACTCAGTAGGCGCGGTGTCACGACTCTGACGATGGCTCAACAAGAAGGGACGGGGGACATCGAGCTCATGATCCAGGACGCGATGGGGTTGAGCGAGACGAGCTCGCGGAGGCGTTTTTAGCGCCGGTTGCGGTACAGCTTTTCGTCGACGGCCGCGGCCATTTTCTCGACGTCGACGTGGTTCCCCAGAAACTCTCCAAGGCGCTCGGCCTCCCGCCGTGGATTCTCGATCACGTCTTTGTACTCGACGTTCAGCAGCTCGAAGCAGGGACGACGCTTCATCAGGTAGTCGACCTTCCAGAGGTGATCCTTGTAGAGCTCGAGCATCTTCTCGTCCGAAGTTTCATTCGCTTCGCCGCGGTTGGCCAACATCTTGGCCTGCGAAGCCAGCACTTCGTGGATGTTGCGGCGCATGAACACGACTTTGTAGTTGTTAGTTTCCGGGAGGTCCTTCAGCAGAAAAGAAATGATCTTGATGGCCTTGCCGCGAAACTCCTTGAGCCACGATGGGTCGAGCCCTTTGTCGAGCTCCTTCACCCGTTCGTATTCATAGTAGCCCTTGGGATTGTCCTCGCCGGGCGTCCGGATGCCATCCGTGGCAATCGAGAGCCCGCCAGCTTCTAGCATCTGCATGGTCATCGACGTTCCAGAGCGTGGGAGGCCAGAAACGACCACGAGCGCATCCCCGAACCGGACTCTCCGGTAAGTGCTGAGTAGGTACGACGTCATGCTGGTCTTCACATTCCTGAGTGCCGTGGGGCCCCACCCCCACGGCTTGCGCCTTCGTCGGTGCATTCGCATCCATCCGGCGGTTGAAACTCAATAACATAGCGCCTCGGAACTTGAAATGCCAGCCACTTCCCAATACACTAGCTGGCTTGCCTTTTTTCGTAACGTACAATGGCTTTCCGAAGGTGACATCGCTCATGACAAGATCCGATTCGAGCGCGCGGGCGTCTGCGGCGGTCGCGCTCGTCGTTTTTCTAGCTGGTCTCCTCGCTGTTGCCGAGCCTGCTCACGCTTACATCGGTCCGGGTGCCGGCTTCGCGCTTCTTTCCTCCTTTCTCGTTCTCTTTACAACTATCATCCTCGCCGCCATTTCCCTTCTCATCTTGCCCTTTCGTTTTCTTCTGCGGCTCATCCTGCGCAAGTCCCGCCCCAAGCCCTGGATCGAGCGTCTCATCGTGGTGGGCTTCGACGGCCAGGATCCCAAGATCACCGAAAGGTTGATGAAAGAAGGGAAGCTCCCCAATTTCAAACGGCTGGCGGAGAAGGGTTGTTACAGCCCGCTGCGCACGACCTACCCCGCCATCTCGCCGGTTGCCTGGTCGTCCTTCAGCACCGGCACCAATCCGGCGCGGCACAATATCTTCGACTTTCTCGATCGCGATCGCCGCACGTACCTGCCCGTGCTTTCGTCGACGCACATCGGCGGCCTGGAAAAGTTCCTCAAGATTGGACGTTACCGCGTGCCGCTCCGCAAGCCGGAGGTCAGGCTGCTCCGGAAATCGAAGCCCTTTTGGTCCATCCTCGGGGAATACAACATTTGGAGCTCGATCATCCGCGTGCCGATCACCTTTCCTCCTGACCGCTTCTACGGTGCTCAGTTGAGCGCGATGTGCGTTCCGGATCTCTTGGGAACCCAGGGGACTTTTCTCTACTTCACGACGCGACCGGCCAAGGAGAAATTCAAAGAAGGAGGATTGCGGATCCCGCTTACGCCGAACGGGGCCAAAGGAGCCAATGGAGCCAACAGAGAACGTTTCGAGGCCAAGATCGAAGGGCCCGACAATCTATTCGTGGAAGGAGAGACCAAGCTCGAGCTTCCGCTGACCATCGAGCTCAATCGCGCGGCGGGACACGCGCGCCTCGCGATTCAGGGCAATTCGGTAGAGCTCAAGCCGGGCCATTTGAGCGACTGGGTCACCCTGACCTTCAAGGCCGCCCCCGGGGTCAAGGTTTCCGGGATCTGCCGCATGCAGGTGCTCGAGATGGCGGAGCACTTTTCTCTCTACATGACGCCCATCAACATCGACCCGGAAAAACCCGCCATGCCCATCTCGCATCCGTCTTACTACTCCACCTACCTGGCGAAGAAAATCGGTCCCTACTCGACGCTCGGGCTCGCAGAAGACACCTGGGCCCTCAACGAAGGCGTCACCGATGACGGCACGTTTCTGCGGCAAGCCTACGACATCGATCGCGAGCGACAGGACATGTTCTTCGCGGCCATGGAACGCCTGCGCCGGGGGTCTTTGGTCTGCGTCTTCGATGCCACCGACCGAATCCAACATATGTTCTGGCACTACATCGAGGACGGGCACCCGGCTACGAGAAATGGAAAGGCGGATTTGGTCGGCAAATACGGCAAGGCGATCGACGAGATCTACGTCCACAACGATAAGCTGGTTGGGAAGGTGCTCGATACCCTCAAGGACGGCGATCTGCTGTTCGTGATCTCCGACCACGGTTTCAACTCCTTCCGCCGTGGCGTCAATCTGAATAGCTGGCTTCATGCCAACGGCTATCTGACGCTCAAAAAGGGCGCGGACGGCTCCGCCGAATGGCTGCGGGACGTCGACTGGTCGCGCACCAAGGCCTATTGCCTCGGTCTGACCGGAATGTTTCTGAATATGAAGGGGCGTGAGGCGGAAGGCATCGTGCCTCCGGGCGACGAGGCCTCCCGGGTCAAGGCGGAGATCATCGCGAAACTGAACGGATTGGTCGACGAGGAGAAGGGTGAGGTAGGCATCAAAGAGGTTTTCGATACCGCGAAAGTCTACGGTGGTCCCTACGTCGAGAACGCTCCCGATCTGCTCCTCGGGTACAACGGCGGCTATCGTATCTCTTGGGACGGTGCGACCGGCATGGTGTCGGGCCCGGTGTTTCAGGACAACGTCAAGTCCTGGAGCGGCGATCACTGCATCGATCCGAGACTGGTTCCGGGAATTCTCTTTTGCAGCCGCAAGATCAACACCGAGCAACCCGCGCTCATCGACATCGCTCCCAGCGCGTTGAAGCTCTTCGGTCTGGATCCCCCCGACCACATGGACGGGAAGCCCTTGTTTACCGCCGAGTCGTTCCAAGCGCAGAAAGCGGGTTGAAGATGCGGCCCACGCGCTTGTTAGGCACGATCGGATCTCTAGGTATCCTCGCTGTCGCGGTTGCGGGAGCATCCTGCGGCGGCGGAGACGGCACCGCGGGAGAGGCACCGCGCACCATCATTCTTGGCTTCGACGGAATGGATTACGACCTTACCACCCGACTGATGTCGGAAGGGAGGCTCCCCAACTTCTCACGCGTCGCGGAACGAGGCGGGTTTTCGCCTCTCGGAACCTCCGTGCCGCCTCAGAGCCCGGTGGCCTGGTCAAACTTCATCACGGGTTTGGACTCGGGCGGGCACGGCATCTTCGATTTTGTGCATCGCGACCCCGCGACTATGATTCCGTATCTCTCGACCAGTCGCACCGAGCCGGGTGGCACCCCGATCAAGGTCGGTCGGTGGCAGATCCCGCTCTCGGGCGGCAGCATCGAGCTCCTCAGAAGAGGACAGGCGTTTTGGGAAGTGTTGGAAGCCCATGGGATCGCCACGACGATCATCAGGATGCCCGCCAACTTTCCACCATCGGGCTCGGCGAGCCGAGAGTTGAGCGGGATGGGAACGCCGGACATCATCGGCACCTATGGAACGTTCTCCTTCTACACGTCCGAGCTTTTTGCCTTCGCCGGGCAGGACATCTCCGGAGGCGAGGTCTACGAGGTCGATGTCTTCGACAACGTCGTCGAGGGGACGCTCTACGGTCCCGACAACCCATTCTTGATCGAGAAGGAAAAGGTCACCGCGCCTTTTACCGCCTATCTCGATCATGATCAGTCGGCGGCCAAGATTGTCATCGGAGACGAAGAGGTCGTGCTGGCGGTTGGCGAGTGGAGCGATTGGGTGCCGTTCGAGTTCGAGCTGGTGCCCACGCAGACCCTTCCCGGTATGTGCCGCTTCTATCTGAAGCAGGTCCAGCCGAACTTCGAGCTCTTCGTGACGCCCATCAATCTCGACCCGATGCAGCCGGCGATGCCGATCTCGACGCCCGCTTCCTATGCGGCCGATCTCGCAACAGGGTCCGGCCGTTTTTACACGCAGGGCATGCCCGAGGACACCGCGGGACTGATGGAAAACGTGTTGACACCGGAGGAGTTTCTCGCGCAAGCCAAGATCGCGGGAGAGGAGAACGTCGAACAGTACAAGTACGTGTTGGACAGATTCCAGGACGGTCTACTCTTCTACTATTTCGGAAACGTGGATCAGATAAGCCACATGATGTGGAGAAGCCTCGATCCCGAGCACCCCGCCTACGATGAGGCGACCGACGCGCCGTTTGCCGACGTCATCCCGAGTCTCTACCAAGGCCTCGACGCGATCGTGGGATACACCGTCGATCACATGAGGGAGGGGGATTTGCTGGTGGTGATGTCGGATCACGGTTTTACGTCCTGGCGTCGGGCCTTCCATCTCAACGCCTGGCTTCACGAGAACGGATTCCTCGCGGTTCGGGATCCCGACATGGAGGACGACCCCGGCATCTTCGCAAACGTGGATTGGACCGGCACCCAAGCCTACGGCGTAGGGATCAATTCGCTCTACATCAACTTGCGTAGCCGCGAGAAGTTCGGCATCGTGAACGCCGGAGAGCGTGAGGCCATCATGGACCAGATCGCGGAAGAGCTCTTGGCGACGATCGATCCTGAGACCGGAGAGCACGCGGTCACGAAGATCTACCAGCGGGAAGCGTTCTATCAAGATCGAGGGCAGCTCGACATCGGCCCCGACCTCGTCATCGGCTACGCGAAGGGTGTTCGTGGCGCCAACGACTCGGCTCTCGGCGCGGTGGGGCGCGAGGTGTTCAGTGACAACACCGGTCGGTGGAGCGGCGATCACGCCATGGATCATGAAGCCGTTCCCGGTATTCTCTTGACCAACCGGCCACTCAAGAAACCGGCCGAGCGGCTGCAGGACTTGGCCGCGGCCATTCTCGCCGAGTTCGGCATCGAGGGTGAGTTTCCTTCTCGGAGAAGTGCTCATGTCTCTCGGGAAGGGGACGAACTGAGGAACAGGGCTCGCCGCGCCAAAGCTCTCACGTATTGAGTGGAGCGAAGGCGGGGACTGAAGAAGGGGGCTTGCCGCGCCGAAGCTCCCATGTGCTCAGTGGAGCGAAGGCGGGAGGACGGTAATGTTTGGATCGACGACGAAGGTGAAGTTGGAAAAGGAGCTAGTGGCGAAAGTGAAGAAATATGCCGACATCGCCGGCTACTCCTCGCCCGAAGAGTTCATCACCCACGCCCTCGAGAAGGAGCTCGCCAAGCTCGAGGACGCCGGCTCGGAAGAGGAGATTCGGAAGAGGCTTCAGGGGTTGGGTTACATTTCCTAATACCCATCGCCTCTCGACACCATGTCGTCCGTCAACGCGGTCTTGCGGCTGGTCTTCGAGCTAGCGCTGTCTCCGTTTCGCGGTCTCCCCCCCATCGTTGGGCTCGTCATCGTGTCGTTGCTCACCGCGGTCGCGATGCTCCTGATCTTCAAGAGGACTTCCAACCAGGAAGGTATCGCCTCGGTCAAGCGGCGCATCCATGCCGGCCTTTTCGAGATCCGGCTCTTCAACGACGACTTGGGAGCGATCCTGCGGGCGCAGATGGATATCCTCCGGCACAATCTTACCTATCTTCGTCTCTCCGCTGTTCCCATGCTCTGGACGCTTCCGCCGCTCGTCTTGATCATCGCGCAGCTGCAGTTTCACTACGGTTACCAAGGCCTGGAGGTCGGGAAGCCGACGCTCGTGAAAGTCGAGCTCCAGACCGCCGAGGACGACGCCTCTTGGCAAGACGCTCCGCGCCCGTCGCTCTCGCTGCAGGCGCCGGCGGGGATAGAGGTCGAAACCCCGGGTGTATGGATTCCCTCCATTCCCGAAATGGATTGGAGGATCCGTCCCGAGAGCCCCGGCGAATACACGGTCGACGTCGTTTTGGATGGACAGCCCTATTCGAAATCGGTCACGGTGTCCGATGACGTCGTCCTTCGATCCCCGTCCCGCCTGGCGCGAGGATTCTGGAATCAGCTCCTCTATCCGGCCGAAGAAGCTCTTCCCTCCGAGAGCCCCATCCGGTCGGTTACGGTTCGCTACCCCGATGCGAGCGTTAGCGTTTTCGGCTGGCCGCTCCACTGGATGATCGTCTATTTCGTTCTCGCCATCGTGTTTGCCTTCGCCCTTCGCAACGTCTTCAAGGTCCAGATGTAGATCCGGCCGGCTGCACAGTTGGCTTTCGTCGGCGCCGGGGTCCTTTGGGCCTTGAGTTTTGTCCAGACTTGTATTACCATGGCCATGTTAATTCACTTGGCCGCGGTAATTACCACGGCCACGATAGATCACCCGGCTCATGGAAGACCACCCACTCACCGGCAAGTCCGACGCTCTCCAACGGGGGAGGTTTGCCGAATCCCTCTTGGCTGCAATGTTCGAGAAGGCCGGCTGGCAGGTACGGCGCGGTCTGAGCGGCGACCCTGGCCGCGATCTGGTGGTCCGGCGGAAAGGGATCGAGTACGCCGTCGAGATCAAGGCAGCTCCAGAAGGTCGCGGCGACCGCCTCGTGCCTCTCTTCGCGCAGGCCCTGCTTGAGTCCGCGCGCGCCGCCCGTCAAAGGGCGGCGCCCCTCGCAATCGTCGCCGCGCCCAAGATCTCCCCGCGTGCAGCCGAGCAGATCATGAAGTTCGCTGAGGAACACGCTCCCGATGCGGCCGCCGGTGTGATCGACTTCGAGGGTTTGGCCATGTTCCGAGGCCCTCACCTCGAGGAGATGAACGCGCGAGGCAGGGACCTCCCCGTGTCGGTGCGGCGGTCCGTGCGGGACTCGGGCCAGTTCTTCTCCGATCTCAACCAGTGGATACTTAAGGTACTCGTGGCCCCGGAGCTGCCCGACGCGCTGCTCTCTGCGCCGCGAGGGGAGTACCGCAACGCGTCGCAGTTGGCTCGCGCCGCGAACGTATCAGGGATGAGCGCGTTTCGATTCGTCCGTCAGCTTCAGCGAGAGGGTTACCTGCACGAGTCGGCGCCCCACTTGAGTCTCGTCCGACGCGAAGACCTGTTTAGACGCTGGCAGGCTCTCTCGGTCCGCTCGGTCAGGGAAGTACCGATGCGATTCGTCCTCCCAGGTGAGGTGCAGGCCCAGATCCGGAAGATGCTAGGAAGTGGCCGAGCCTGTCTGGCCCTATTTGCTGCCGCAGATGCGCTGCAGCTTGGGTTTGTTGAGGGCGTGCCGCCGTACGTGTACGTGCAGCGCATCCGACCAGAGAACTTTGCGGCCTGGAAAAACTTGCGAGTGTGCGCGCTGGGTGAATCTCCGGATCTTATTGTCCGGCAGGCCCCCGCCCCGGAGTCAGTGTTTCGTGGAATGGTCCGGCCGGAAGGGATGGCGGCGTGCGATGTGTTGCAGGTCTGGGTCGACGTCGCGGCGCATCCTTCGCGAGGCCGCGAGCAGGCCGACATGATCATGAATCGGGTGCTACACCGCGTCATCGGAGGAGGCCGCTGAGTTGGAAGATTTCTATGCGTTCGCGCGCCTGGTCACCGCCCTCGGACCATGGCTCGACCAGTTGGTGGTGGTTGGGGGCTGGGGGCATCGGCTGCAACGGTTCCATCACCTGGCCACCCCACCCGGACACCTACCCCTGCGCACGCGCGATACCGACCTCGCGTTCTCGACGAACGCGGCTCTGGCTGGCGATATGCGCAGTGCATTGAGGGACGCTGGATTCACTGAAGATCTGTTTGGACACGACGCACCTCCTGCGACGCACTATCGCTTGGGGAAGGAGGACGGTGCTTTCTACGCGGAGTTCCTAACGCCCCTCCAGGGCAGTGGGTGAAACGCAACGGAGCGGCAGACGCGACGGTTTCGAAAGGGGGAGTTACCGCTCAGAAGGTGCGGTACCTCGACCTACTGCTGGTTTCGCCGTGGAGCGTGCGGGTCGGGCCGGAGCTGGGCGTGCCTGTCGCAGCCGACGTGGATCTTCTAGTGCCGAACCCGACGAGCTTCATCGTCCAGAAGCTGCTCATACATACGGATCGTCGGGCCGGCAAGAGGGCGCAGGATATTCTCTACATCCACGACACCCTGGAGCTGTTCGGTGCCTCGCTGGGTGAGCTGCACCGGTTGTGGTTGGAACAGGTTCGCCAGGCAATGGCCGTGAAGACGGCCAGAAGAGCGGAGAGGATCGCTCAGGGCTTGTTCGCCGACGTGACTGACACGATTCGCGAGGCGGCGCGGATTCCGCAAGACCGACAACTCACGCCGGAGAACCTCCAACGGGCATGCGCATACGGCTTGGGAGAGGTTCTCGGGGTGGCTTAGGCTTGCTGATGGCTCAGTCAATCGATGCTGAGGTCAAGGCCTTCTTGAAGCAGGCGACCAACCAGCTTGTGAAGGCCCAGACCCGCGCTTGCAGCCCCTTCCATTGGGGCGCATAATGTCCTTTAGTTCCCTCAAAAAAAACCGGACAAGGAGTCTAGCAATGAGCCAGAAGTGGCTTGGGCTTTGGATATTGGGCGGTCTCCTGCTTGCCGAGCTACGTCCCGCGCCGGCGTCCCCCCCGGACGAGGATGACCTGGTGGCGACCGGCCAGTTCGAGATCCTGCTGGTCGGAAAGCGCATTGGCGAGGAGACGTTCCGCATCTACAAAACCAGCAACGAATACGAGGTCGAGTCGAGGACGACGCGGTATTGGCCGAGGCCGAGTCAACACGAGTACTACTACAAGCTCGAGAGCTCGTTCGAGCCTAAGGAGCTGACCCACCATCTCCGCCAGGATGGAAAGGTCGTGACGGTCGAGCTGCGCAAGAGCGGCAAGAACTGGCGGAGCGAGCTCAAGGGCGAGGACATCAAGACGGTCAAGCAGGACATGGGTGAGCGTCAATCCGCGGAGATCGATTTGGGATCCCCGGTGTTTCAGTGGGTGACCTTTCACCGGTTGAATCTGGCCGATGGCGAGAAGAAAGGTGTCGACGTGGTTTCGATCGACGACTCGGGGTTGCCCGGGCAGCAAGAGGCCGTTCGGCGGATCAAGCGGACGTACACGCGGCTTCCGGATGAAAGCTTGGAGCTCGAGGGGCAGGAGGTCATCCTGGCTTCGGCCTATGAGGTCATGGAGGCGGAGACAAGCTATCGGTTTTGGGTGGATCCATCCGGGTTTCCCCTCCGCTTGGAACGAGAGACGCCGGAAGGGACCCTGGAGATCCGCCGTATTCGCTTCAGGCCAAAGTCCGAAGCCTGGTAGGCTAATCGGAGTCGTCCGGGCGGGAGCCCGGCTGGACACAATCCGCGAGCCCGCTTCCTCGGATGAAGGGTTGAATGCGCTGGTAGACGATCTGCGCCGCCAGGCGATGGCCCTCCGGGTTGAAGTGGGACTCGTCGGTGAAGACATCCTCCCGATCCTTGAAGTGCGTGTATAGATCCACCAAGGGTAGGTCGAGGCTCGCGGCAACCTCCGCGGTCACCGCGTTGTACTCGTGGGCGAACGATTTCCAACCCATCGCCGGCATCAAGACGCCGTGGTAGGGTCGGGTGACGAACACCGGCACCGCACCGCCCGAGCGGACGCGCTCCGCCATTTTCACGAGGTTGCTTCGGTAGTCTTCTAAGCTCACGCGATGCGTCATTTCTCCGGTGCCTAAGGCGGGGACGCGCGTCAGCACACCGATCGCCAGCCTGGCAACGTGTGACGGTTGGAGGATGTTCTCGAGTCTTCGAGACCAGGCGGCGCGCACCGTGTATCCCTTGTCCGGAATGCGGACGGGGTGAGCGTCGTTCGCCCCGAAGCTGATCAGCACCAGGTCGGGGTCGAACTTGCCGATTTCCTCGATGCGGCTGAGGCCCTGAGTCGAGGTGTAACCCCAAACACCCGCATTGACGACTTGGACACGCGCGCCGCAGGACTTGCGAAAAATGCTCTGCAAGTCCCCTGGCCAGGCCGCTTCCGCGACTCCCAGTGTGTTGGAATCACCCACCGCATAGACTCGGAACTCGTCGACGGGCTTGTCGAGTGACAACTCGGGCCCGCGGAATCCCTGCGCGTTGAACACCGCGGAGCTCGGCTTGGGACGCCAGAGCGCATCTGGATCGTAAACGAAGTGACGATCATCGAAGATGTGAGACGAGCGCTGGTCGGCGTCGTCTAGGCCAATCTTCAGGGGTCGATACTGGTAGCCCGTCCAGCGGAGCAAGACCTCGGCGATGAGCAAGCTTACGAAGACGCCGCCCAGCGCGAGACAAAGGTTCGCGGCCCAGCGAGGGAGACCCTTCACGACCGGCTCGTTCCGGGGGTCGAACCCGCAGACAGCAACTCGTTGAGCTCCGTGTGTCCGGCGGACGCTGCCCACCAAGCGGCGTCGACACCGTCGATTCTGAGTGTCCGAACCGCACCGGCTCGCAGGAGCGCCTGAACCATCCGACGGTCCCCTCTCTGCGCCGCGCGCATGAGCGGTGTCAGGCTACCTTCGCTGGCAGAGTTGGGATCGGCTCCGGCACGAAGCAGCGTTTGAAGGACTCTGCGGTGCCCCTCAGTGGCGGCAAACGCGAGCGGCGTCCAGCCGGTCTTCGTCGGCCGATCGACGTCTGCTCCCGATTCGATGAGCAAGCGAACGAGCGTGTTGCGCCCATATCGGGCCGCATAGGCGAGCGGCGTCCATCCATCGAGATCGGTGACGTTCACGTCCGCTCTACTTCTCAAGAGAGCGCGGATCGCGTTCGGCCGCTCGGCTTCCACCGCCCGAATCATGGCCGTCCTGCCGTTGCCATCGGGCTCATCGGGATCCATGCCTAGCGAGATCAAGATCTCGAGAAAGGGAACGTCACCCTCATGGGCCGCCATGGTCAGTGTGGTCTCACCCGCGCGGCTCACCGCGCGGAGATCCGCCCCCGCCGCCCGGAGACTCTGCACGCACTCGCCGTGCTCGTTGTGGAGCGCCCACGCCAGGGCTTCGGCGGCGAGGATATCCTCGACCGGGGAGTCGGCGTCGAGGATTCGACGAAGGACATTGCATCGTCCCTCCTTGGCAGCAAGACCTAGACTGCGACGCGACGCGATGCCGGCCTCGAGTAGGAGAGCCACCGCTTCGGCGTCATCTTCCCGGATGGCCCGGTTGAGTGAACGTTGCCGTAGCTCGATTCCCCGACGACGAAGCTCTTCGGCGGCATGATCCCGCGACGACGTGCAGGAGGAGAACAGAACGAGTGTCGCGCTTACGAGGAGAACCGAGGCTCTTGGCGAAACACCCATCGTGTGGGATCCATATCACGGAATCGCAGAGAACCGCCAGGTACGAAGCCGATGTAACGACGCTCGGGCGCGAAGTCTCGTGAAGAGGACACCGACCAGGAAGATGGCCAACGTGCCGGCGACGATGACGATGTTGGTGTCCGCGGTCGCTGGTGGCCGTCAAAAAGTGTGGTTGCTGAGCTGGGGCTAGCCAGACGGATCCGCGGTCGCTGGTGGCCGTCAAAAAGTGTGGTTGCTAAGCTCGGGCTAGCCAGACGGCGGTCGCTGGTGGCCGTCAAAAAGTGTGGTTGCTAAGCTCGGGCTAGCCAGACGGCGGTCTCTACGGCACTGAGGCTAGATTGTACTAAAATGACGCCCGAGAGCGGGGTGAGTCTTATGTCCACACGTGATCTCTGCGACCGGTACCGAAGCTGGTTCGACTACGAGGAGAGGGCACACGAGAAAGTATTGCGCTCCCTTCACACGGTACCTGCGCCGCGGCGCGACGAGCCGGCGTTCCGGAAGGCCGTTGGCTTGGTGGGCCATATCGTGGCCGCCCGCTGGTTGTGGCTTCATCGTTTCGGCGTGGCCGACAAGTCGCCTACCGACATCTTTCCGGAAAACCTCGCTCTCGAGGAACTGGACGCGCTGGTCGATGAGATGCACATGGCCTGGTCGGCTTACCTCGGTAGGCTGGACGAGGACGAGCTGGCGCGCGAGTTCGATTATCGGAGCTTGGAAGGCAGCAGGTATCGTAATACCGTCGAGGACTTGCTGACCCAGCTCTTCGGTCATTCCTGGTACCACCGGGGCCAGATCGCCGCTCTGGTCCGCTCTCTCGGAGGTAAGCCCGCCGGGACGGACTATGTGTTCTTCAAGCGCCGGCCGATCGACTAGACGGGCCCATGACGGAATCCAAGAACGCCCTGGAACGAGACGCACTCCTCGAGCGCATGCTCGCGTCCACCAGAGGCACTTTCTTGCTGCTCGGTGCCTACATTGGTGTCCGTCTCGGTCTCTACGAGGCGCTCGCCGCGACCGGCTCCGGCGGGTTGACGTCGGAGGAGCTCGCCTCCCGCACCCGAACGGATGAACGTTACATTCGCGAGTGGCTCGAGCAGCAAGCGGTGGCGCGTGTCGTCCAGGTCGACGACGAGAGAGCCGACGAGAAGAAACGCCGCTACAGTCTTCCGCCTGGGCATGCCGAAGTTCTCGTGGATCGCGAGAGCCTAAACTATTTGGCACCACTCCCGCGGCTCGTGGTTGGCGCCCTCAGGCCACTGCCGGCGTTGCTCGAGGCCTATCGTACGGGCGGCGGCGTGCCGTACGCGGAATATGGAAACGATCTCATCGAAGGCCAGGCCGCTATCAACCGCACCATGTTTCTTCAGCAGCTAGGCCAGGAGTGGATACCGGCTATGCCCGACGTGCACGCTCGCCTCCAGACGGATCCGTCGGCGCGCGTCGCGGACGTGGGGTGCGGAGCCGGTTGGTCGAGTATCGGTCTGGCTCGAAGCTATCCCAAAATCAAGGTCGACGGCTTCGATCTGGACGAAGCATCCATCGCACTGGCCCGCGCCAACCGGCAGTTCTACGGGTTGAACCAGCGGCTGGAATTTCAGGTGCGAGACGCCGGCGATCCACAGCTTGCCGGTCGCTACGATCTCGTCACGGCCTTCGAGTGTATCCACGATATGTCGCAGCCGGTGGCGGCGCTCCGCGCCATGCACAGCCTGGCGGGAGACCACGGGACGGTCCTGGTGGTCGACGAGAGGGTGGGGGAAGACTTTGCCGTAGAGGGAAACGATGTCGATTGGATGATGTACGGCTGGAGCATCCTGCATTGTCTTCCAGTCGGAAAGGCCGACGAGCCGTCCGCCGAGACTGGCACGGTTATGCGTCCCCGCGTGTTACGTCGATACGCGGAAGAGGCCGGGTTCAAGAAGGTCGAGATCCTCCCCATCGACAATTTCTTCTTCCGCTTCTACCGATTGTTTCCTTGAGGGCGGGGCGCCGCGCTCAACGAACCTCGACCCGGTCGATGCGCACTCCCAGATCGCGAATATCAGTCGCGCCGGGAATAGCGTTGGCAGGTCTCCAAGGCTCGGTGTCCAGGCGCAAGATGGCGAACCCCTCGTCGAGCCCGGTCGTCAACTCGGGTGGAAGCTCTATCCGGTAGCTCTCGAAGCCCGAGGTTGGCTGCAACGTTCCCAGCTCGCTCTGATTGACCGAGACGGTGACCGCGGGCAGCGGGGCACCCGGCTCCGCGGGACCCGCTAGACGAATGAAGAGCTCTTTGCTATCGGGACCGATCGAAGGCAGGAAGATGCTCGAGGTCCGCTGGCTCCAACGATAGGTCGTTCCATCCTGGTCGCGCTCCTTCTCGAAGAACCACGCGACCAGAAGATCGTCACTCCCTCCCACGTCGATCGCGTCGATCTTCGGCATCCGCCCGGCGAGCTCGTGGACGTCGACGGCCTTGGAGAGAGTGAAGCGTAACTGAAAAGGCTCCGGGCCGGCGGGGGGACGGGTGTAGGCGTATTCGTAGTGCTCCGTCCCGAGGGAGAAGTCTCGGACGTGCTGCGTGAAGAGACCGGAGAGCGAGATCTTGTAGTTGGTCACGAAGAAGATGTCTTCGTAGTCATCGCGCCATTTCGCGATGAGGCGCTCGAGTGCATCGCGATCCGGGCTCAGTCCATAGAACTCCAGGACGTTCCGCCCCTCGAGCTCGGACAGCGGAAGCTCCAGGAGATGAAGGCCTTCTCTTCGGGGAAAGATCACCACGTCGCGATCGCCGATGTGGCGGGCCAGGTCGGTGACGAAGTCGAGACTACCCGGGAACTCTTCGAATCCCCACAACGGACGTCCCGCGACGAGATAGGAGACGAGAAGGAGGGAGCCGACGATCCGAGGAGCCCACGAGCCAATCCAACCCTTGGCCGCGCGGAGGTTGACGAGGAAAATGGCGATGCAAGCAAAGAAACAAGGAAGGATCACCGGAATGAAACGCCGCATCGCGAAGTAGTGATCGTGCCAGACGCGCACCTTGTAGAAGAAGAACAGCGCGAAGGCCAGGGCGGTGAGGAGCAGGAGCAG
>JBOGJF010000257.1:0-4544 GCA_050747785.1 Vicinamibacteria bacterium | reverse complement strand
GCGGGATGCTGCGTTGCGAACGCAGGTTGCCGAGCGCGAGGAGCGCTTGCACGCGCGCGGGGAGCTCACCGTCTCCCGCCGCCCGTTCCAACAACTCGATCGACCAGGCATCGCCGGTCGCCTCGAGGCAAAGACAACCGATGCGCTGGTAAATCTCCCCGGAGCTACCCAGCGCGCGCTGGATGGCCGCCCGAAGAGGCTCGGTCACCGCCCCGGGTGAGCCTCCTTCGTGGTAGCACTCGGAGGCGAGCACGAGATCGCGCTCCATCAACCCTCCGCTCAAAGCCGAGCTGTCTTCGAGCATGCCGCTCAGAAAGACGAGAGCACCCTGAAACGGGCCGCGCTTCAGGTTCAAGGGCCGATCGTCCAGAGACGCGTCGTAGATCCATTCCGCGGGCGTAATGAACTCCAGCACCTCGGCGGTACTGGTGGTCCGTAGGGCATACGCGGTCAGAAACTCTTGCAGGGCCACATTGGGAAAGGAGAACGCATGCGGTCCCCTCAGCAGTCGCGTCTTGTTGAGAGCGGCGACCAGCTCCTCCGATCCCAACCCGCCGCCGAATCGATGGTCGAACCCCGTGTCGGGCTCGCCCGTCACGGTTTCCATGTGCTCCCGCCGTAGCGACGTCCTGCCCATGCGACTCATCCGTAGCGCCAGCCCCGGAAGAACGACCTCTCGCACGTACGGCGAGAGCGTCTGGCCGGCAATCTCGTAGAAGGCTTCGAAGAGACCACCCAAAGTCGGAGGTACGCTCGCCCCCTCCCGCCACAACCGGCGCGCCATCGACAGGACTTGAGGATTGCCGCCACGAGCTCCCAGATTCCCGATGAGCTCTTGGAACAAGACCCGCGCCTGCTCTACCCGCATCGCCTCGCCTTCCACGAGGAAATCCGTTGCCTCCCATTCCGCGAAGGGAAGCACTTCGAACCACGTCGGGATGTCGAGGGTCACCGGCACCGGCCTCCTGGCGGCGGCGACGAATCGATTGAGCGAGAACCGTCGCATGAACCTGTTGAGCTCCCCCGCCAGCCGTTTGGCGGAATCGGCGCTCATCTCGTCCAGGCCATCCATGAGAAAGAGGAAGCGTCCTTCTTCCAGATCGCTCTGAAAGAGCCTGCGATCGAATCCGTCGGCGACGAAATCCAATAGCTCCCTCCCGGGATCCAAGTCCGAGAGCGAGACGTAAATGGGAAGCGGCGATTTCGCGCTATAGGAAAGAATGGACTGTGCCGAGTCGTAGAAGAGCCGAAAGAGCGTCATGGTCTTGCCCGAGCCGGGACCGCCCAACACGAGCATCCGCTGGAAACGGCGAGCGAGCTCCGCCGCATCGCGCGGCTGCCCCAAGAACTCGGCGGCGTGCACGTAGGACGTGAGAGGGTCTTGGCGCGGCATCCATTTGAAGAGCTGACTCTGGTACCGCTCCGGCTTCGGCCAGATGCGGTTCAGCGTCTCGCGCAGCTTCCGACGATAGCGACCTTCCGAGAGTTCGTAGACTTGACGGACCCGCTCACCGGCTCGGCTGTGAAAGACCGTCGGCTGCTTCTGCGAGACGAACAAAGTGGGGGCAAGCCACGCGCTCTCCACCGGGAAGAAATCACCGACCTCGCGTCGTGCTTCGGAGAGGCACGCGTCGACCGGATTCATGGAAGCCAACGCTCGATAGAACCCTTCCACGAACCGAACCGCCAGGTCCTCGGTCTTCAGGCTACCGAGTGCCAGAAGCGCGGGAATGTGCGTGAGCAGGCTCCCGGCCAGCTCCAGACCCACTCCTGCAACAGCCTTGTCGCCGCCGAAGAGCATGAGCCGTGCGCTCCCGTCCAAGAGTAGGTCGGAGAGCTCCTTCGGCTGCAGATAGTCTCCTCTTCCCCTATCATCCACGAGCCCGATACGAGCCTCCCCAGAAGACCAGGTACTCGTCGTCAAGAGATGTACGACGTCGACGTCGCGCTGGAGCAAACTCATGAGTCGATCGCGGGTCAGCTCCTCCTCTCCCACGCCGCGCCCCTCCGTCCGTACCGAGACCAGCCCTTCTGGTTCCAACCGCTTCAACGCCTCCCGGATCGCGGCGGCTTCCTGGCGGATCCGGGCCGCGTCGTTGGCGTCCGCGAACTCGGCGGCGAGCAGCACTTTCAGCGGAAGCTCGAGCGGCACGGATGGCGGCTCTTTCTCCGGCTCGTGGAAGCGCACCAGGGTCGTCTCCGATGAATGACCCAGGAACGTCGACCGTCGGGCGTCGTAGAGACACTCCCAAGGGAGGCGAGCGACGTTTTGCGGATCGATCTTCAAGCGGATTCGAAGGCGCGTTTCCGTGGGTTGGGCTTGCTCCCGTAGATGAATGTAGAGCCGCAACAAGTCGCCCTGGAAGAGCGAATCGAAGAGCCGCGATCCCACGTACCGAAGCTCGTCCGGACGGAGCTCGTCGAGCCGATCGACGCCGTCGATGAAACGGCGATCGTCGAAAGGCATGCGGAGTTGCACCGGCGGCGTCGACCGGCCGAACTCGTCCCACGCCACCGCGGAATAAAAGCCAGGGGTGGGATCCGTCCAGATCGCAACGAGAAGATCCTGGTGCTCTCGCTCCTTCATCCCGTTCCTCGGCGCGCCACGAAGGGAAGAGACTTACCGCCCCGCGGGCAGCGCCAGTCCAAATGAATTGCTTATGAATTGCTGATTTCCCGATTTCATATACCATTCCATGGCGATTGTCAACAGCGCTCCAAGAAGCCGAGTTGTTTCAGTCAGATACAGACGTTCCTCGATGTGCGTCAAAAGGGGCGTGCAAAACGCTTACGCCAAAACCTTAAAGGAGCTTCTGAGGTCGGAAGGTGTGGGTCAAACCCTGCAGTTGCGGTTCAGCCCTTGAAATTGGCCTGCAGGATATTCATGCGGTAATCGTCTCCGTCCATGGGAACGTCCCGGCACATCTCGTAGAGTCTGGATCGAAGTCGCACCGTGATCCGCTCCGACAAGGTGTACTCCTCAGTGGGTGGACGCTTTCCGAAGCCCGGCGCCGGCAATCCGGGCTGCTGCGCGGAGCGTGGCCGGTCGGTAAAGTTCGTGGTGATGACGGTGAGCTTCCTCTCGTTGTAGCGGTAGTTCAGAATGTAGAAGAGCGTGTCGAAGACCCACAGTGTCGAGCTTTCCCCACCGAGGTCGTCGAGAACCAGAAGCTCGGACTCGAGCACGGGCTTGAGGACCGTGGATTCGGTAACCGAGGTGTCGGGACTATAGGACGCCTTGATTTCTCTCAGCAGGGCGCGGAAATCGGCGAAGCGAACGGTGGCGCGGATTCCCCTCTCCACGAGGACACGCCGACAAATCGCCACCGCCAGATGAGTCTTTCCCACTCCCGGAGGCCCGCTGAAGAGCAGCCCTGCCTCCACGTCCGGGAACTCGTCGGCCCACTTCTGCGCGGTCTTGCAGGCCAGCGCCAACTTGGGGTGAACGAGCTCGAAGGGCTTGCCACCACTTCGCTCGTCGAAGGCACACTCCTCGTAGCGGGTCGGGATTCTCGCGCGGCCCACGAACGATCCCTCGGCATCGCCGGCCCAACATGAGCAGCGCTCGACGCGCTCGACGCCGTCCCGCTCGACTCGCTTCCAGGTCGTCCCCTCGCAAACGGCGCACGTGGTGCTCAATTCAGGTATCCCCGCATCGCCTGCGCGGTGTTCGAGCGGCGCAGCTTGGCCATCGCCTTCGACTCGATCTGTCGGACTCGCTCTCGCGATAGATTGAGCCGATCGCCGATCTCCTGAAGCGTTTGCGGCTCGTCGCTATCCAATCCGAAACGAAGCCGGATCACTTCGGCCTCTTTCGGACTGAGCTCGGACAGTAGGTTCCTCATCTGCGACAAGAAGGACTTCTGGATGAGGGCAAGCTCGGCCGGCGCGTCGCTTCCCTGCTGCAAGCGATCGACCAGCTCGACATCTCCATCCTCCCCCACCGTCTCGGAAAGCGAGACGTCGCTACCCGAAATGGCAATGAAGGTGTTCACCGCGTCGAGGGGTAGGTCGAGCGACGCCGCCACTTCCTGCGGGGCCGGCGTTCCCTTTTCGTCGTTCGAGAACTGCTTCTCGATGCGCCCAAAAGCCGTCGCCAGGCGCGAGGGAACTGCGAAGGCTCGAGAATGCTCGGAAATGGCTCGGAAAATGGCCTGGCGAATCCACCACACCGCGTAGGAAATGAACTTGACGTTGCGATCCGGATCGAAGCGACGTGCGGCTTGTATCAAACCCAGATTCCCCTCGTGGATCAGATCCAGAAACGAGACCCCCAAGCCCCTGAAGCGCTTGGCATAGCTCACGACGAACCGCAGGTTGCCCTCGACCAACTTCCGGAGCGCCGCTTCGTCCCCTTCGCGAACGCGACGGCCGAGATCCTTCTCCTCTTCCGGAGTCAGGCGAGGGAACTTGCCCATCTCGCGAATGTAACGACTCAGGGTTTCCGCGTCGTCAGAGGAAAGCCACCGACGTGCGGACTGCATGCCCGATCATGCCGCAGGAGCCGCCCCCAGAGCAAGGAAAGACCGAGGTAAGACCAAGCG
>JBOGJF010000256.1:0-12345 GCA_050747785.1 Vicinamibacteria bacterium | reverse complement strand
GGGTCGGGGCGGGCCGTGCGGGCACAAGCTTCTCTGTGGCTGGTGTCGGCCGCGCGAGGGGAGAGCCGGAAGTCCGCAGATGCTGCCGGCGGATTTCGTCGCTCGGTATCTCGAGGAGTAGGAGCGTGCGACTCGAAGACGCCTACGCTCTCTGTCGACGGGTGGCCCACCGCTCCGGCCCGAACTTCTCGGTGGGCTTTCGCTTCCTCCCGCGCGCGAAGCGACAGGCCGTCTATGCGGCCTACGCCTTCTGCCGCTTCGTGGACGACATCGTCGACGAAGGTCCCGGTCATGATGAACTCGATGTCCGGGCCCGCGTCGATCGCTGGGAGCAGGAGCTCGAGCGATGTTACCGTGGCTCGCCTACCCATCCCATCACGGTCGCTCTCGCCGATGCCGCCACGCGCTACCCCATTCCCAAGGAATCCTTCGCGGGGCTCATCGAAGGCTGCCGCATGGACCTGGTCAAGACGCGCTACGGGACGTACCAGGAGCTCCTCGTCTACAGCGACTTGGTCGCGACCACGATCTCGACCATGTCGCTCGCCATCTTCGGTTACCGCGACCGGGCGGCCATCGAGCGAGGACGCGATCTGGCGACCGCTTTCCAGCTGACCAACATCTTGCGGGACGTGGGCGAAGACGCGGCAGAAAAAGATCGCATCTACCTACCCCAGGAAGAGCTGCGCCAATTCGGCGTGTCCGAGGATGAGCTCAGGAGTCGACGGGTCACTCCGGGCTTCGCGGAGCTCATGCGCTTTCAGGTCGACCGGGTGCGGGGGTTCTATCGGCGGGCGGAGCCGCTCCTCGATTTGATCGAGCCGGACTGCCGCCGCTGCACGTCGCTCATGGGCGCGGTCTATTGCCGCATCCTCGAGAAGATCGAAGAGGAAGACTACCCGGTCTTGGAGCGCAGAGTCACCTTATCCCTCGCCAATAAGCTGGGATTGGTGACCGGGGCGCTGGTCTCGAGTCGGCCAAGCTGGATCGGGGAGCTCTCACTCTCTCGAGGCTGAGCCTCTCCTTGCCGAGCCAAACGGACGTCGTCACCGGTGCCTTCGGGTACATCGGTAAGTACATCGCGCGTCGACTGCTCGACTCCGGCCGCCAGGTAAGAACCGTTACCACGCATCCCGACAAAGAGAATCCATTTGGTGATGCGGTTCGGGCCTTTCCGTTCCATTTCGATTCGCCCGCTTTGCTGACAGAAAACCTTCGTGGCGCACGCACTCTCTACAACACGTACTGGGTTCGCTTCGAATACGGAGGCGCGACCTTCGAGCGCGCCGTGGAGAATACGAAGACCCTCTTTCAATGCGCTCGAAGTGCCGGCATCGAGAAGATCGTTCACATCAGCGTGACGAACGCCTCTGCGACATCCCGCCTGCCTTATTATCGCGGGAAGGCACTTCAAGAAGAGGCCCTCGTCGAATCGGGTCTTCCATACAGCATCGTGAGGCCCACGCTGGTGTTTGGGAAGGAAGACATTCTCGTGAACAACATCGCCTGGATGCTCCGCCGCTTTCCCCTCTTTCCCATCTTCGGGACGGGAGAGTACCGTGTGCAGCCCGTCTTTGTGGAGGACCTAGCCTCGATTGCGGTAACGAGCGCGGTCGAGGAGAGCTCGCGCACACTAGATGCCATCGGACCGGAGACTTTTTCCTTCAAGGAGCTCATCGAGCTCATGGCTTCTGCAATGGGCCGGAACGTCAAGCTCGTCCATGTGCCGCCATCTCTGGGAATCTTTCTGGGCCGTGTCATCGGATGGTTCGTCCGCGACGTCGTTTTGACCCGGGACGAGCTGAGCGGCCTGATGGACAGCCTTTTGTGCTCCGAGCAGCGGCCCAATGGAAGGATCAGGTTCTCGGATTGGACGGCATCGAATGCGCATAGCTTGGGTATCTCCTACTCGTCTGAGCTCGAAAGGCATTTCCACTGGAGTAAGGGGCCAACCCGCCCAAGGGAGTAAACGGCGCCGGTTCACCGACTTGCTCTCCGAGCCGCTCTGTGTCAATCATGGCATGGCATTTGGTGCGGGTATCCCGGCCATCCCCGGAAAGTATTCTGCTCACGTGCGTTCCCGTCCGGAGCGGCGGCCGAGAAGGATGCCGAAACCGCCTGAGAGAGCGAATGCTGACCTGACTTTTCAACCGGGGCGGAAATGTACATAGCCCACTTTGGCCTCAAGGACTTTCCCTTCGGAGACATCTCGTCTCCAGCCGAGCTCTTCGAGAACGATCAGCTCAAGGAGGTCGTGGCCCACTTCTTCTACGCGCTCGAGAACCACGAGCCCTTCTTTTTGCTGACCGGAGAGGTAGGGACGGGAAAGTCGACGGCCGTGAAGGCGATTCTCGCCCAGCTCCCCCTCGGCACGCCCCGTGCTCTAGTGAGCCATACCAGCCTCAGTCCGCGCCAGCTCTTGATCGAGATCGCACTCAAATTCGGTCTACCCGAGGAGGAGCCGGCGTCCAAGCGGCGGCTTCTCAGCCAGCTACAGGAGCTCTTGGCCAGTCACTCGCGTGGTGGGAAGCGGGCGGTGTTGATCGTGGATGAGGCGCATCTGCTCGCGGACTCATGTCTCGAAGAGATCCGACTGCTTTCCAATCTGCACGTGGATGGACGGCCGCTTCTCCAGACGTGCCTCATCGGGCAGCCCGAGCTGCATGAACGGTTGCGACAAGATCATCTACGACAACTGAGACAAAGAATCTCGGTTCGCTACGTGCTCAAGGTCATGAGCAAACTGGAGACACGAGAGTATCTGGAAAGACGGCTTCGAGCCGCTGGTTGCGCGCGACCGAAGGAGCTCTTTTCACCGCAGGCCAGCGATACGATCTACGATTGGACGCGTGGGTACCCGCGGGAGGTCAACGTTCTCGCGCGCCAGGCCCTTCTGAACGCTTATTTGGAAGATGCGTTGGTGGTCACTCGGGAGCACGTTCTCGGAGCACAGGAATTCGGGTTCGAAGGCTTAGGAGTGCACATGACGTTGCCGAGCCCGGCGACGTCCATCCTCACTCCGCCACCCGGGTTGCCGCCTGCTCCTCCCGAGGGGAAGCTCCCGGCGGTCGATCCCGTAACCCGGATCGATGCGCCCGGCTCGATAAGCTTCTCCCATCCCGAGCCGGTCGTGGAGGCGCCGGGTCTAATTCAGCTCGACCCTCTCGAGAACGAAGTTCGGTCCGCGCGAAGCTGGCCCCTCTTTGATATTTTTCTGCTTCTCGGTGGGATCTGCGCCGCGGTCTATCTCTATTCGCTCCAGCCCTTTCCCTTGGAGGGCCCTCTCCCCGCGCCGCGGGCCCCGGATCGGATGGCTGAAGCGCCGGATGCCGCTCACGAAATTCTCCCAGCCAGCGAGCCGGACGTTCTGCCGGCGCCGGAAATCGAGGCTTCCGTGGGCGAAGCCCCGGCGGAGGAGTTACCGACACCGGCGGGTTCCGAATCGACTGTGCCCGAGCCTCCGGATCGAGCGACTCCAGCCGCTCCTTTGAGTGCCTCCGTCTCCGCCGCAACGAAGAGCTCCCCCAGCCTGCAACGGACGAGCTCGGAAGCCGCCACGCTCTATCGCGCGCCGGAGGGCGCGACTCGGGACCCGCGGTCTTTGGCCGCGGATCGGGTGGAGCAGGGCGTGGCTCTGGCGAGGGGACAGGCGTTGGACGCGGCGGTCACTGCCTTCGGTCAGGCGATTGAGATCGACCCGAGCTACGCGGAGGCGCACTACAATCTTGGTCTCGCCCGATTGCGTCAGGGTGATCTCGAGGGGGCCGTCCAAGCGTTTCGAAAGGTAGTCTCGATTCGCACGGATAGCGAGGATGCCTACCGGCATCTCGGTGTCGCTCTGTGGAAACAAGGACAGCTCGAGGAGGCGGTCACCGCGTTTCGTAAGGCAGTCGCTCTCAATCCCAACGACGCGTTGGCGCATCACAATCTGGCGCTTGCTCTCCGCGACCAAGGCGCCCTCGACGAGGCCATCGAGGAGCTTCGGCAGGCCATTGCGCTCGATCCTCGGGACGCCATCGCCCAGCACAATCTGGGCATCACGTTGCGAGACAAGGGACAAAACGGCGAGGCCATCGAAGCCTATCGCAAGGCGATCGAGCTCAACCCTCGTGATGCTCTCGCCTATCGCAACCTGGGAGCGGCCTTCTTGAGCGAGAGCCGTTTCGATGAAGCGATCTACGTCCTGCAACAGGCCCTGTTTCTCACCCCCGACGACCCGCAGATTCATAACAGCCTGGGATTCGCCCTCCGCTCCACCAACCGTCCCGAGGCCGCTATGGCCGCCTTCTCGAAGGCCATCGAGCTCGACCCCGATTACGCGCTCGCACACTACAACCTGGCCCTGTCGCTCGGACACCTCGGCCGGCAGGAAGAGGCGCGTCGGGAGTTCGACTTGGCGCAGCAGCTGGGGTACAAATCACTGTCACCTTCGAGACCGCCGACCCAGCCTACACAGCAGGAAGACCGTTAGTCATCTTCTGACCTGACGTCCACTGCCTCTACCAGGTAACCCAACGCATTTGCGGCATTGGGGCCCCGGTGAAGGCAACCGTGGCGGCAATGGGTGGGGGAGGCCATGCCTCCCCCTGCCAGGTTAGTTCTCGATTTCGGTAGCGATGAACGTCGGTGGTCCAGCGAGGGTCAGTGGCGGTACGTTGCCCTCCACACGAACCGTGGCGCCCGCGTCGAAGACGTCCGTGTCCACGCCCCCCGGTCCCACCTGGAACGGCAACGTCAGCCCGTTCACGGTGAGATCGAAGAGGGCTCCAGGAGTGAGCGCGCTGCTCCCCACCGATATCGTCCCGGTGGCGTGGATCTCGTCGTCGATCCGAATGCGAGAGGCATCGATCGCCCCGGCGTTGTCAATCCCCTGGGCCCGCATGGGCAGACCCGTCGTCAGATAGCCGCAGAAGTCAGCGGCGGGAAGTTCCTCGGTCAGGCCGTCGCAGCCGGGCTCGCAATCGAAAAGAGTTCCGTCGGTCGTGGTGACGATGGTCGTGCCGATGGTGACGGGTGCCGGGCAGCCCGCCGCGTCGAAAAGAAGACCGCGCGCGCGCGCGCCGTTGTCATCGTCGTCTTCCTCGATATCATCATCGTCTTCACCGACGTCATCCTCACTGACGTCGTCTTCGCTGAAGTCATCCTCACTGACGTCGTCGTCCTCACTGACGTCGTCATCCTCACTGACATCGTCGTCTTCACCGCTCTCGGCATCCTCGCTCTCGTCGTCTTCGTGGGCGAGAGGTGAGATCGGCTGCCCGAGCTCCCGGCTCGAAGAGAATGAGGTCGACGCGGTCGGCAGCGTTTCACCCTCTCCGTCTTGGTTGCATGCGGGAATGAGCGTGGCCGCGAGCAGCGCCGCCAGTGCGCATTCGATCCAAGTCGTGGTCGTTTTCTTCATATTGCCTCAGGTCTGGCGCGCGGCCTCGTTTCTTGGAGAAGAGCTGGTGTTCGGTCAGGCCAAAACCGCGGACACCAGACGGGGTGGACTTCAAAGAGAATCTATACCCAGCAGGCCAAATGGGCAGTGATACGGCGCACCGGCAATCCGAGGGGAAATGCCCACTCCAATTTCGAAATAGCGGCTGGACTGTCGGATAGCATCGCCGCCGCCGCGTAGCCTAAGGCGAATAGGTTCCGCTTGAAACCCGGTCCGTCCGGTGGTAGAAAAAACCATGCCCGGAATCCGGAGGAAGGCCTTGCTACTCCTTCTCCTGCTGTTCGTCCCCGGCGCCCTGGCTGCTCAGCCCCTGCCTCCTCTCTGGCCCAACGCCGAGGAGATCGAAGAGTTTCTGAAAGACGCGGATGTAGTCGACCGCGTGAAGTTGGGGACCGGGATCACCAACCCAGAGAAAGTGACGCTCGAGCTGGATGGAAAGACAGGGTCTGCGATCTTCAAGAGCGTCGACAAGGACAGTGACAATTGGCGTTATGAGATCGCGGCCTATGAGCTCGACAAGCTACTCGGGTTGGGCATGGTGCCACCGACGGTCGAGCGTCGCATCGGAGGCCGAAAAGGCGGTCTTCAGCACTGGGTAACCGGGATCACAATGCAGAAGACCGAGGAGTTGTCGGGTGACATGGAGGTTTGGCGCCAACAGGTGAGCGTCATGTGGCTCTTCGACGATCTCATCGCCAATATCGATCGTCACCTGAACAACGCGATGGTCTCCCCCGATCAGCGTCTGATTCTCATCGACAACTCCAAGACGTTCCGCAGCTACCGGGAGCTTCTCAATGACTTGGACGCCAACGGAACCGGAACCCACGCTCGTTTCTGGGGCGTTCCCTACGACCAGAACCGGGATCGGTACCCGACTCATTACCCGCGGGCGTTCGTGGAACGTCTTCGTGCGGTGAGCGACGATGAGATCAAGGATGCGCTCAAGCGCTACATTTGGGGCTACGATCAGAAGCTGGTGCTGGTGCGCCGCGAGTTGATCTTGTCGCGCTTGCACGAAATGGAAGGTGTTGTCAATCCGACGGGCTCAACGGGCGAATAGCCACACCGCTCCCACAGCAATCGCGCCCGTCGAGGCGGTCCCTAATAGAATTCGGTAGGCGCTCATACCCCAAGCATTGAACGTTGCGCCTGCCCACCCCGCCACCCAGGCGAACCCCCCCATGGCGAGGAGATTTCCCGCGCCATATCCACCGAGATAAACCGTGGCGAAGGCGGTCGGGAGCGCGAGTGCCGGGAGCAAGCCGAAGAGATGCGTGGTTCCGGCAAAGCCGTGCAGCACTCCGACCGCGAAGGCGGTGTGCGAGTGGCGGTGCGTCGCGGTGGATTCGGTGGTTTCGCCTGGGCGATGAAAGTGAATGTGTGCATGCTCGGAGCCGTCGTGCTCGTGGTGGTGAGAATGCACCCATTGTGACGTCGCTCGGCGGAGCCCCCAGATGCCGACGCCGACGAGAACGACACCGACCAGTCGCTCGCCCCACCATGCGAACCGGTCCAGATCCAACGCCTGTTGGAAAGCTAGAAGCAGCGTTCCCATCGCCGCGACACCCAGTGCATGGCCGAGACCCCAACGGAGGCCGACGCGCCAAGCACCGCCAGCCTTGCTAGTCTCATGATGGGAAATCGAGAGCGGCGTGATGGCGGCCAGGTGATCGGGCCCCGAAAGCGCGTGGAGCGTCCCGGCCACCAATCCAGCGAACAAGGACGCGAGCATGTTTCCGTTTCCCGGTGGACGGCTTGCCGACCCCAGGCTACTTCAAACGCGCCCGGCAATCAACGGGCACTCAAACGCCGAAAGGCGGGCGCATGACAAGGAACGTCAGTACCGTCATCAACACCAGACCGATGACGTTGATGAAAGCGAGTGAAACGCTCATCGCGACTACTGCCGCTCCCACACTGGGAAGGCGAGGCCGGTGCGATGTCGTCTCTCAGACATCGGCGACCTTTCGTGGGATCGGCCGCCTCATCGAGCGGACTTCGGGAGGCTCAGGAAGTTGGCGAAGAGCTTGTACGCGTCCGGCACGCCCGCGGGAAGCTGCCGGAACAGCGTCAGCCCGGTGTAGATCCAGCGTCCCTCGCCGTAGTGAGCCTCGACCAACATGCCGCGCTTCTCACCGGCGTTGTACTCCCAGGGATCCTCGGAGGCGAGAAGGTCTCGGTAGCGTGCATCCCGTTCACCTAGAAAATAGGTTCCCCTTTCTTGAACCCATCCCTTCCAGTCGTTCTCGGTAATGCGGTTCGGAAAGTTGAAGATGGGATGCGCTGGATCGAGGATCCGCATCGGCGCCTCTTCCACCGTGGTCCGCTCGCTGCTGATTTTCGCGGGATAGGGCCCCCACTGCGCGTCGTCCCACTCGTTGCGGTTGTATTGCACGAGCATCGTCCCGCCCCGTTCCACGTAGTCGAGCAGCCGTTCGTTGTAGGCTCTCAGATCTTCGCGCGCGAGATAAGCGCGGATTCCGGTGATGATGAGATCGAATTGCGAGAGATCTCCCTGCGCGAGATCCTTTTCTTCGAGCATCACGAGCTCCGATCCGAGCTGACGAGCCGCTTCGGCAACGTCATCACCTACCCCCATGACGTAGCCCACCCGAACCGGTTCGACTCTCACATCCAACGCTTGCACCCGTGCGGTAGCCGGCCGGAATAGATACCGAGTCTGGATGTGGTGATAGGCGATCCTCTGGAATCCTTCGCGATACTCCATTCCAGCAAGGTTCGCGACCGCGTCGATCTCGTACGTTCCCGCAGCCACCGAATCGGGAGGAGTCACCTCGAACGGAACCGTCGCGGCCTCGCCCTCTCGCTGGAATCGGAGCGGGACCTCGGTGGGAGCCGCGGTCCATCCATCGGGAACCACGAGACGCAACGTGCCGCTTGCTTCCTCGGCACGTTGATAGAGAACCGAGACCGAAGCGTGGCGGGTCCGGGAGCCGGCTTCGATGGGAAAAACCATCACGCCCGGCGAGACTGACAACGACACCGCGGGCAGCACGGAGATCTCCTTCTCCTTCTCGGTGCCGACCCAGGGACCGGCATAGCGATACTGCACGGGCTCCTCGATGGAAATATCGACGGAGCCCGAACGAAAGGAAAGGCGTGCATTCACCGCGGGCGGCGCAAACGGAAGACCAAAATACTGGGGTGCGACCAGGTCGAAGCGATCGACACTCGGATTCCTCTCCCAATAAGGCTTGCTCAGCTCGGCGTCCTCGGCCACCCGAGTCTTGAACTTGGCTTCCAGGCTCTCGTTCTCCGCGAGCCGACCCTTCGTTTCCCCCTCGAGCTCCTGCGTCCAGCTCTCAGGGAGATCGAGCACCAAGTCGGTCACGTCGATCGGTTCGGGACTCCGTTGGGTGACCCGAATCGCGATCTCGAGCGCGCCTCCCGGTACGACCTCCCCCCGATCGGAGACCGCATCGAGCGCGATGCCGTGCGCGAGCGCGATCGCTTCGATGAAGTCTTTCTCCTTGTAGGAAAGCCGATGCTCGAGCTCGTAGCGTGCTTCCTCACTCAGCCCTCCCAACTTGCTTCGGACAGTGCGAAGCGCCTGCAGGCCCTGTCGTAACGGCGTGAGCGTCATCCACGGGGCGTTCGGGTCGTAGGCCTCGTTCGCGGCATCGATTGGAGCCTGGAGCTCGTCGAGTCCGCGGAGCACGGGCGCCGCGGCCTCAGGTGCCTCAGCGGTGAGGAACATCCTCAACCGTCCGAGCCCCATGGGCACGCCGTCGAAGAGATCGTTCTCCGGGCTCACCGGCTCGACGACCGAGTCTTTCAGCAGCCACTTGCCGATGCGTTGACCGGGGGGCGCGAGGAGCTGACCGATGTCCTGGCAAAGATGGAGTGACCGGGCCTCGATCCCCATTTGATGGTACGAGCGGCCGAGGATGGGGTCGTACTTCCCGGTGTCCATGACCACCGTGCCCGGTGGATCCGGTTTGTCGCGGTCTTCCGGCCGCGGCATGGGGAGGCGGGAATAGAGCTTCAGAGCTTGCCAGGGCTTTAGCCCGGCTCGGATCTGTTCGGGGAATCGGGTGGGATCCGCCGCCGCTCGAAAGGCCTCGATGGTGAGCCGAGCCGACGCCTGATGATGCTGGCCGCCGCCCTCGCCGGTGGGAGATAAGCCGACGATCACGTCGGGTCGGACGGTGCGGATGATACGAACCATGTCGCCCAGGGTCTCCTCCTTGCCCCATTTCTCGAACGATTCTTCGACGCTAAAGGAGTATCCGAACTCGTAGGCGAGCGTGAAGTACTGCTCGGCATCATCGATGCGGTGCAGCGCCAAAAGCTCGCTGGTTCTGACGATACCGAGGGCCTCCTCCAGCTCCGGTCCGATCTGATTCTGTCCACCATCGCCGCGGGTCACGGTGAGAAGCGCGGTTCTCAGGCCACGTCCCCGGCGCATCATGACCAGGAGGCCGTTGTCCTCATCGTCCGGATGGGCGGCGGTGTGCATGAAGGTCGCACCCGCATCGAGCTTTCGAAGGGCGAGCGCGAGCCCCGTCGCGCCGCGATCTTCGGGTACCGGCTCGAGCTGAGCCGCTGCCAGGGCCGGCAGCAAGAGCAGGCCCAGCCTGAAAAACGCGGTAAGACGCTTCATATTGGTTCTCCTGAATGGTAGCTTCTCATCATCTATAATGCGCGACGAGTCGAATCCAATGGAGAATCTACCCAAAGCAAAGGCCGATCCCGATGAGCCACCCCCTGTTCTCGGTAGCTGGGGCCGGCTCTACGCGGCCGTCATCGTGAGCACCCTCGTAGTCTACCTTCTCCTCTTCCTGTTCTCACACTCTTTGCGCCCTTAGACCGTGCACCCCCTCGACTGGCTGATCGTGCTGCTCTACTTCGTGTTCATCATCGGCGTGGGTCTCCGCACCGGCCGCGGCAATCAGGGCATCGAGGACTACTTCCTCGCCAAACGATCCATGCCCTGGTGGGCCATTGGCCTTTCGGTCATGGCGACTCAGGCGAGTGCGATTACTCTGATCGGCACGACGGGTCAGGCATACGTGGATGGCATGCGCTTCATCCAGATCTACTTCGGCCTCCCGATCGCGATGGTCATCCTCTGTGTGACGCTCGTGCCGTTCTTCTACCGCACCCGTGTCTACACCGCCTACGAGTTTCTGGAAAAGCGTTTCGACGGGAAGACGCGGAGCTTGACGAGCTTTTTCTTCTTGCTCTCCCGCGGGCTCTCCGACGCTGTCGTGATCTATGCGCCATCGGTCGTGCTCTCCATCGTGTTCGGGATGGACGAAAAGGTTCTCATCCTGGCGATCGGTCTGGGAGCCACCATCTATACGGCTTTCGGCGGCATGCGGTCGGTAATGTGGACGGAAGTCTGGCAAATGTTGATCATTTTCGTGGGGATTTTCTTTTGCCTCGGCTCGGTGGTGGCGGGACTGCCCGACTCACTGTCTTTGGGGAGCGCGCTCCGCATTGTCGGGACCACCGGCCGACTCGCGACCATCGACTTCAATCCCGATCCCAAGGTGACCTATACGTTCTGGACCGGCCTGGTGGGTGGCATCTTCCTCATGCTTGCCTACTTCGGGTGCGATCAGAGTCAAGTGCAGCGTTACTTGACTGGCAGCTCCCTGGTAGAGAGCCGGATGTCTCTTATCTTCAACGCGTTCCTCAAGATACCGATGCAGTTCATCATTCTCTTGACCGGTGCGATGCTCTTCGTCTTCTATCAGTTCGAAAGACCGCCGATAGTATTCAACCAGGTCGAGCTCGCGAAGCTCCAGGCGAGCCCTCACGCCGACCAGTACCGCGAGCTCGCAGAGCACTACGACGAGGCGTTCGAGGAGCGCCGGCAGGCCGCGGAGATTCTGGCCGTCGCGGACGGGACTTCGTGGGAGGCGGAGCGAGCCAACTTCCTGGCCGCCGACGTGAAGGTCAGCCGCGCCCGGCGAGACGTGGGAGAGCTCATCAGCGAGATGAACGGGGAGCCGTTCAACGATACCAACTATGTCTTCCCCACGTTCGTGCTCACCTACCTGCCGGCGGGCGTCGTCGGCCTCATCCTGGTGGCCATCTTTGCCGCCGCCATGTCCACGGTGGAGTCCGAGCTCAACTCCCTATCGACCGCAACGGTCGTGGATTTCTACAAGAGATACCTGACCACCTCGGCAACCGACCAGCACTACCTTGTTGTCAGCCGTATCGCGACCGTGGCCTGGGGAGGGTTGGCCACGTTCGGCGCCCTCTACATGGGACGCTTGGGCTCGGCGATCGAGGCCGTCAACCGTATCGGGTCTTTCTTTTATGGATCGATCCTCGGCGTCTTCGTACTCGCCATCGCCACGCGGCGAGCGACCGGCCGCGGCGCGTTCTGGGGACTGGCAGTCGGAATGGCCGCGGTGTACCTGACTTCCGAGTACTCAGAAATCTCGTACCTTTATTACAACATCGTGGGCTGCGTCGTGGTCGTAGCGGTCGGTTACCTGATCAGCTTGACTTCTCCGGAGGAGCGAGCGTAGGCCTGTCGACGCTCCTCGCTCGAGCTATTGATTCAGCCACGCGAGCGCCCTCCCACGATTCTCACCCTGGGGGGCGAGCCGGACGTACTCTGCCAGATAGGGGCGCGCCTCTTCGGTTCTTTGGAGGCTCACCAAGACTGAGCCGAGAGAGAAGTAGTTGTGGGGGCGGGGGTTGATGGCGAGGGCCGCTCGAAACTCGGAGAGAGCGCGCTCCACATTGCCTTCCACGTTCCTCAGTCGCAAGTAATATTCTCCGAGGGTGTGATGCAATTCATCGTTCTCCGGACAACCGGCCGCGGCCCGCTGCGCCAAATTGAAGCCGAGGTCCAGGTGCTCGGCGGATTTTTGCTGGATGCCAACGTCGTAATAGGCCAGAGCGAGATCGTTCAGCGC
>JBOGJF010000255.1:0-3524 GCA_050747785.1 Vicinamibacteria bacterium | reverse complement strand
GGACATCAGCAAGTCCCGGGAGATCGATACGCTCGCAGACTCGGCTTCGCCCGAAACGATCGCGCGAGCGGCGCACGAGCTCGGTTGCCGCAGTGTGGCGTTCACCTACAACGATCCGGTCATCTTCCTGGAATACGCGGTGGACGTGGCCCAAGCCTGCCGCGAGGCGGGGATCAAAACGGTGGCGGTGACCGCCGGTTACATCACCGATGAGCCTCGCCGGGAGTTCTACTCCCACATGGATGCCGCCAACGTCGACCTCAAGGCCTTCACCGAAGGGTTCTACAAGAACATTTGCGCGGGTCACCTGCAGCCCGTGCTCGATACTCTGGTGTACCTCAAGCGAGAGACGAATGTCTGGTTCGAGATCACGACACTCGTCATTCCGGGCGAGAACGACTCCGATGAGGAGTTCGCCGCGATGACGGGCTGGGTGATGGAGCATCTGGGGCCGGACGTACCGCTACACTTCACCGCGTTCCACCCGGATTGGAAGATGCTCGACCACGCTCCCACACCTCCGGACACCCTCAAGCGGGCACGCCGCATCGCGCTCGAGAACGGCCTGCGTTACGTCTACACGGGAAACATCCATGACCTGGACGGAGGCAGCACATACTGTCACGCCTGCGGCAAGCGGCTGGTTGGTCGTGACTGGTACGTTCTCGGTGACTGGAATCTGACCGACGAGGGCCGCTGCCGAAACTGCGGCACACCCTGCGCCGGGGTCTTCGAGGGCCGTCCGGGAAGCTGGGGTGCCAGGCGTCTCCCCGTCCGCCTCCGAGATTTCGCCCGCACTTAGCTTACGTTTAGCACCCGTGTCGACAGAGCGAGAGCTCGCGAGAACCTGTGCAAAAATGTTAGTTTCAGCCGCGGGTCCATGAAGAACGGGCGGAGGAGCCGGTGGGCGGTGGTGGCCGCAGGGCTTCTTCTGACGGGCCAGGATGCGGCCGATCTCGAGCGAGTCTCGGATACCAAGTTCAGCTACAACCGTGGGTTCTATGACACTCCCTTCACGGTCCTGATTCGAAGCAAGACTCCGGGAGCTCTGATTCGCTACACGCTTGACGGAAGCGCGCCCACCCCGACCCACGGACTCGGGAATGCCAATCCGGTAGCGGTGAGCGTGCAGGGAACGACAACGCTCCGCGCCGTCGCCTACAAGACGGGGTTGCGCCCCACCAACGTGGACACGCACACCTATCTCTTCATCGAAGATGTGCTGAAGCAACCGTACGCCGTCGAGGGATACCCGCATCCAGTCCTGCGAGCTAGGTACCGAACGAACGAGAACGTGGTTCTCGACTACGAAATGGATGCGAAAATTGTCGATGATCCTCGATACCGGTTGGGAATAAGGAAGGGCCTGCGCTCCATTCCGACGATCTCGATCGTTCTGGCCAGAGAGGATCTCTTCCGCCAGGTCACGCGATCCGACGGCTCTGGCCTGGATCTGCGACGGAGCGGAGTCTACTTGGGGGACGAAGGCGGCGGAAACACCGCAAGCGCTTCGGTAGAGCTTCTCTATGCTTCAGCACCACAACGAGGTTTTCAGGTGGACGCTGCGCTCGAGAGCCACGGTTGGTCTTCGGTCAAGCGGGCATTCCTGCTCAAGTTCCAAAGCGAATATGGGGCCGGCACGTGGGAGTCGCCCATTCTAAGAGATGCCCCGCTCAATGGGGACAGCGCTCCGGAGTCTTTCGATCGCATCGTGTTGAGATCGGGGAAAGAACGCTCTTGGGCAACGACCTGGCACCCGGACCAGACGACCTATACACGCGATCAGTGGGCGAGGGACACCCAGATCGCCATGTCCAGAGTCGGCGTCCATGGGACGTTCGTACATCTTTATTTGAATGGTCTCTACTGGGGTCTTTACAACGCCACCGAGCGTCCCGACGCATGGTTCCAAGCGGCTCATTTCGGTGGGGAGGAGGACGATTGGTTCTCCGTCAATGACGGCGGGCCCTTTCGGGGAGATTCGTCGCGCTGGGATCATCTGCTCCGGCTGCTGAAAGGAGACGTCACCGAACCCTCGCGCTATCGGGAGATTCAGGACTACCTCGACGTGGTGCAGTTCGCCGACTACATGCTCCTTTCGTGGTACATGGGCATGCGCGATTGGCCGCAGAACAACTGGTGGGCCGGCAACCGGAACAACCCACCTTCTCCGGCGATGTTTTTCGTCTGGGATGCCGAAGAGAGCTGGGGAACCACCAGGGACAGACTAGTGGCTTCGGTCCATCGCGGGTTTCGAGCCGATGAACGGCCCGATCCGAACGGCCGGGGTCTCGTCTTCCTGTGGCATTCGCTTCGCCGGAACCGCGAGTTCATGACGATGTTCGCTGACCGCGTCTACCTCCACTGCTTCAACGACGGTGCGCTGACCGAGATCCATGCTATTGAGCGTTGGCGGACCCTCGCGGAGTTCGTATCCGATGCGGTCATCGCCGAGTCCGCGCGATGGGGTGACGCGCTCGCGCCCCTTGGCCAACCGACGCGGACCCGCGACGAAACGTTCGACCGAGAGGTGGAGCGGGTCATTACTTTGATAAGCAGAAATGTGCCGGCGTTCATCCATGCTCTGCGGAAGGAGGGGTATTACCCGCGGATCGATCCGCCTCGGGTCTCGGCACCCCCGGGCGGAAAGCTTCTCCGTCTCCGCAATCCCAGCGATCGCGGCACGATCTACTTCACGCTCGATGGTGAAGATCCACGTGCACCCGGCGGGGAGGTCGCAAAGGAGGCGCTCACTGGCGCGTTCGGCGGGGAGGAGATTGCGCTCGAGGAGGGCACGACCTTGAGGGCCCGCATCCGAGCGGGTGGAGCTTGGAGCGCCCTGACCACCTGGCCGTAACGGTCGCTGGTGTTGTTACTCCAGAATCTCAAATGCGGCCGAGCAATCGACAGCATCACCCTATCAACTCACTCCTCTCCGCTCGTCGACGCCAGAACCCATAGGCGGGAAGTCCCAGCACGAGGAGCAGGGCCCCTATCAAGGACTCCATCGGTCTTTCGACGAGCGTGTTGGCGAAGATCGCTACCGAGGAGAAGACGAAGAGAGCCGGTACCCAAGGGTAGCCCCAAGTGGAATAGGGCCGCGGCGCGTCGGGGCGGGTTCGACGGAGGACGAAGACCCCGATCCCGGTCGCCGCATGGAAGAACACCACCGCAAAAACGACGTAGGTGTAGAGCTGCTCGTAGCTTCCCGAGAACGTGAGCATGATGGCCCATATCCCCTGCGCCACGAGGCAAGCCGCGGGCGTCGCGTAACGGGGATGGATTCTGGCGAGTGACGGGAAGAACGCTCCGTCCTGCGCCATGGGAAGATAGATGCGGGCGGCGAAGAGAATCGTGGCCGAGAGGCAACCAAAGACCGACACTAAGACGGCAGCGGTCAGTAATCGACCTCCCAGCGGGCCGAACAAGGATTGCGCGGCGGTCTCGCCGATGCGGCCGGTGGCGCTCATCTCGGCGACGCTCAGTGCCCGGACGTAGACGAGATTCACCAACGTGTAGAGGAG
>JBOGJF010000254.1:0-9007 GCA_050747785.1 Vicinamibacteria bacterium | reverse complement strand
TTCTCCGACTGGGCGGACCTCGTCCACGGTCCGGAAAAGGATTGGGGTCAGTTCAGCTGCGGTTGTCACCCGAACTGCGGCGTGGGTATGGCGGTCATGGTCGACAAAGAGACCAAGGAGCGCGTGCCGGTTACCGCGTTTCTGAACGCCGATCGATTGTCGACCGACGTCGCCAGTTTGAACGACGCGGCGCGCGGCAAGTTCTGGTCGGCATTCGGGATGGCTCTTTCCGTGATGAGAAACTACGATCCGTTCAAGTCCCCCACCCACTTCACGCTCAAGGCCTTCCTCGAGAAGTTCGACAAGACCTACAACGTGACGGGTCGGGACTACGGCAAGGTCACTGGCGATCGGACCATCGAGGACATCCAGAAACGGCGCGCCGACCGCTGGAACTTTCTCTTCATCGCCGGCATGTGGTTCCAGGATCTCTTCAACTACGACTTCCGGCGCACCGAGCAGTGCATCATCCCCTATGCCACGCAGGAAGGTGAGATCTCCTTCTGCGCGTACAACACGGGTGTGGGCTGGCGGCAGATCATCGAGAAGATGCATCAGACGGCCACCATCCACAAGTGGTACGAGGAGCGGGGCCGGCACCTGATCTACGCCGGAAACAAGGAAGTCGATCTGCCTACGACGCAGCACTCGCTGCTGCTGAACGAGGCGGACGTCAACCACGGGGTCCAGACTGACCTCGACGAGAAGGGCATTGCCAAGAACGCGCGCGAAGAGAAGCGGCGCGCCCGTGACGCCCACCATGGCCCGAATGGCCAAAATGGGAATGGAAAGATCCTGGTAAAGACGCCCGAGGACGAGCGGATGGCGAAGCTCTACGAGGAGGTCGTCCTCGGTCAGAAACCTAGCACGCCGCAGAACGTGGTACAGATCGAACAGATCGACGTCTAAACGCCTTTCGCTTACGAACCAGTCCCAAGAGCCCACCGCTCGGTGGGCTCTTTTTTTTGCTCGCACCCGAGCTTCGAAACAAGATTGGTTAGCCGGCGGCGGATGACTGTGCTAACGTTTCTGGACGGAAATCATGAGCATGCTCGATCGCCTCGTCGCCTCTTCCCTGCCATTCGTTCCCAAGCCCCTGGTCGGATATTTCGCCCGGCCCTACATCGCGGGTGAGACGCTCGACGACCAAGCACGAGTCGTTCGCTCACTGAACGATGGGGGTTTCATGGCGGCGACCGGCATCCTCGGTGAGTTCGTGGAGCGGCGGGAAGAAGCAGAGTCGGCGGTCGTCGATTACCTGGACGCTTTGTTACGCATCGAGCAAGACAAGCTCGTGAGCAACGTCCATGTCAAACTTACCCTCCTGGGACTGAAGATCGACAAGGAGTTCTGCTACCAAAACATCCGAAGGCTCGTCGCGTTCGCCCGCGAACACTCGAACTTCGTGCGTATCGACATGGAGGACTCCAGTTGCACGGACGACACCCTGGAGATTTTCTTTCGCCTGCGTAAGGAGTTCGACAACGTCGGTGCGGTCATCCAGGCCTACCTGAAGCGAAGCCACGACGATGCCCGGAAACTCGCCCAGGTCAAGGCCAACGTTCGCGTATGTAAGGGCATCTACATCGAGCCGCCCGACATCGCCTTTCGCAACCGGGAGCAGGTTCGTTCGAGCTTCGTCTCCTTGCTGGAAGAGCTGCTCGGCGCGGGGTGCTACGTGGGCATCGCGACACACGACGACCAGCTCGTATCGAAGAGCTACCGCATCATTGACCGCCTGGGCCTCGATACCTCCCGTTACGAGTTCCAGATGCTCTTGGGCGTAACACCCGGCCTACGAGGCAAGATCCGCGATGCCGGACATCGGCTGAGAGTCGCGGTTCCTTTCGGCCCCGCATGGTACGCCTACTCCCTGCGGCGCTTCCGCGAGAACCCGAGTGTCGCCGGTTATGTCTTCAAGGCCATCTTCCGACCGGATTAATCCGGCCTAGCGTCCCACACGCCTGCGGTTGCGCCGGTCATGCCCGCGATGTATACAGTCGGGTAATCCAATAGGAGTCCCGCGTTTCGCATGAATCGCAGCCGCAAGACCGATCTAACTGTGGGCTCTGAAGCCTTCAGCGTCCACACCGCGCTCGTCGGAGGGGAGAGCCCGGCGATCGAGAGTAGGGTACTCCTGGAAGGGAGAGTCGTCTATTCTACGCGGACGGACGCGGGAGTTTTCGTTCCGCTGTCCCAGCACGTCGCGACGATCTCTCGGCGGATCGACACCCAGCACGAGACGGTCATGGCCAGGCTTCAGGACGGCACCCTCTCCATCGAGACCGTCATGAACGCCGCGGAAGCACTCCTCCAGGCCGGCTTGGCGGATGCCCTGTCGCGCATGGCAGCCAAGGATTTTGCCGGTGCGGCCATCAAGCTTCGCAAGATCCTCGAGCAGGAGCCCTCATTCGCGGAGGCGCGACATCTACTGGAAGTCGCGCGGTCCTGTGCGAGGGGCGAGCCCCCTCTTCCCGACACCCGGCGCAGGTTGAAGGCGGGAGCCGAGGCGTTTGCCGCCGGTTCGACCAGGAGAGCACTCGAGTTCTGGAAGACTTGTCTCGCCAGCGATCCCGCCTCCCGTATCTACCAGTGTCTCGTCCTCCTCGCGACCGCAGAGCCTAGATCGAGAAGAGAGCAGTATGCGCAGGAGGTCGTCTCGCTGGGAGGCCAACTTCTGACCGAGGGCTACCCGGAAGAGGCGCATGCTCTCTTGACGGTGGCGCAATCCGTCGAGCAATCCTCGTCGCCCGCTCTTGACGGACTCGCCCGGGCGGCTTCCGCACGAACCCTCAAACCGCCGGCGCAAGATCAACTTGCGGGCCAAGCAAAGTCACCGAAGCCCCAGCCCGACCCCGTACCCAAGAGCCCCGGGACCAACCCGCGCGCACTCGCCGCCCCGGAGGAGCTCTGGTCGCCCCCGCTTCGAGGTCGCCATCGCCACTCCGCGACATGGAACTTGAAGTCCCTTCCCCTACCGACTCCCTACCTCTTCGGAATCGGCACCGCGTTGCTGGCGCTACTGATTGTGGGAGTCTCCCTGACCACGACCGGGAGCCGCGGCGAGCCGGTCGAGCTCTTGGAGCAGGCATTCGCCACGCTGAACGCCGGTCAATACACTGAAGCCACCGAGGCCTACTCGAGAATTCTCGCCAACTGGGACAACGTCCCCTCGGCACACCTGGGTCGCGGGCGGGCTCGCCTGGCGCTCGGTGATTTGGAAGGAGGGCTCGCCGATCTGACGCGCGCGGTGGAGCTCGAACCTGGCGCACCCACTTCCGCCGAGGAGCTCGCCGACGTGCTCTTCGTCCGCGGCCGTTTCCAAGAGGCAACCGAGTACTACCGCCGCGCGATCGAGGCGGGAAGTGAAAACCCCGACGCGCGTTACCGATTCGCCGCGAGCCTGGTCCAGCTCGATCGCGGCGAGGAGGCGCTCGATCCGCTTCGAGCGGCGATCGAAAGAGACCCGTCCCATGCGGAGGCCCAGCTGTTGCTGGGCGCGACTCTCAACGCCGGGGGCCGCCACGCCGAAGCCGAGCGGTCGCTGCGAGCCGCGCGCTCCCACGTCCGAGCCAGCGGTGATTACTTCGCCGAGCTCGGCCTCGCGCTCCTCGAGCAAGAGAAGTTGGTCGGGGCAGAAGAGGTGGCTCGAGAGCTCCTGCGCCTCGATCCCGGTGACGAGCGGGCCCACACGCTGCTGGGTGAAGTCTTCCTGCACCAAGGGGATTACGATGCCGCGCGGGTCGAGCTGATCCGCGCCCTCCAGATCAATGAGCGGGACCCCCGAGCTCGAATCGCTCTAGGGCGAACGTGGCTCGGCATCGGGGAGACCGAGAGTGACCGAAACGCGCTCGCCAAGGCTCGTCAGATTCTCGAGACGGCCGCAGGCGTTCCGGAGGGCGAGCGTATCTTAGTCCTCGGACAGGTCGCGCTCGCGGAGCGCAACGTCGGCGAAGCGATCACCCTCCTCGAGCAATGCCTCGGCATCGGAGCCGAAGAGCTGCCGGCGCGGCTGTCTCTGGCAGAAGCGAGATTCGCGGCCCGCGACTACGCGGGAGCGGCCCGGGAGCTCGAGCGCGCGGGGACGCTCTCCTCGAGCGATCCGGCTATCCCGCTTTCCCTCGCGGTCACGTATTCCGAGCTCGAGCATCCCGCGCTAGCCTCTGGCGAATACTGGAAGGCAACCCGACTGCTTCCACCTCCAAACGGCGAGACTCTCGTTCTGCCACATCCCTATTTTTCACTTCCCAGACGCTTCGACATCAACCGCTCGATTCGGACCGCGTACACGGCCGCGCTCCGTGAGAGCCCGGCGGATGCAAACGCCCTGGCGCTCAAGGCGCTGGCGGAGGCAACCTCCTTCGCGATCGAACCGGCATCGTAGCCGGAGACTCGTGGGCGACACACCTCTCTCCGATCGAAGCTCACTCGCTCTTGCCCTCTGTCTTTGTTTCCACGTCTCGACGGCGATTGCCGACGCCGACGTCCAGCTTCCCACTCCAATGGATCACTACACGCGTTACGACCCAGACGTCGCCGCCTTTGCTCTCTTCAGCGTACTGCTCCCCCAGCTGGAGCCCGAAATGCGCGAGCGCGTGCTCGCGCTCGTGCAATCTCCGAAACCGGAAGGCGGCCGTCTCGAAGACGCGGCCTCGGATGGAGAGATTCGGAAGGCCTTGGAGAGTCTAGACTGGGAAAAATGGCGCCCGGAGATCGTCGAGATCTTCCTGCACCGCTCCCGGGTGCTGGAGGTGATTCCGCAGTCGCAGCAAAGCTGGTTGCCCTTGGTCCACGATTCCCTGCTCTTGTTCTTGAACCGGCTGAGCGATGAGCGTTTCCTCGAACGTCTCATCCGACAGAGTAGGCTCTCCCGAGACGCCGACCGAGGCGACTTGCTCCTCGCCTTCGTTGCTCGCACTCCCAGCCTGCAGAAGCTCGGGCAAATCCTGGCCCGCTATCCCGAGGTGGCCGGCGATCTCCGACTCGCACTACAGACGCTCGAAAACAGCATCGTCACCACCGCGCGCGACGAGCTTGTCAGCGCGATTGAAGAAGACCTGGGGCCAGACGTCATCTCTCGGTATCGAATCCGTTTCGCCGACGAGGTGCTCGCCGAAGCGAGCGTCGGTGCGGTCATTCGCGCCACGTTCGTTCCGTGGGATGGCGGTGACCCGCAAGACGCGGTCTGCAAGCTATTGAAGCCTTATGCCATCGTCGGACTCGAAGAAGAGCTCCAGATCCTGGACGAGGTCACCCGGAACCTTCAGGACCACGGAGAGTTCTACGACATCGGAGATGCCCCGGTGGTGGAGCTCTTCGAGGAGCTGCGGGACGCGCTGGCCAAAGAGATCCAGGTAACGGAAGAGCAGAGTAATTTGGCCGAGGCCGCCCGGTACTACCTCGACGTGGACGGGATCATGATCCCCGAGATCTATCCGTTCTCGACGCCGGGGCTTACCTGCATGGAGTACGTGAATGGCGTCAAGATCACGGATGCCTTCCCCAACGATCCCAAGGCACGAGCCGAGCTTGCCAAGAGGCTCAGCGATGCCCTGACCTTCGACGTCATTTTCTCGGGTAACGAGGAGGCACTCTTTCACGGTGACCCACATGCCGGCAATGTGCTGCACGTGGTCGACGATCCCGACGATCCCTACCGGATCGCTCTTATCGATTGGGGTCTGGCGGAAACCTTCCCCCACGAGCAACGCGCACAGTTCGTTCAGCTCTTGGTAGGCATCACGCTCCACGACGCCGAGCGCATCGCCAACAACGTGGGGGCACTGGTTCACCTCGAAGAGGCATCACCCGACGAACAGCACCGGGTGCGTGATCTGGTGGAGCCCGTCCTGGCCGACCAGGATCGCGAAGCGTTCGAGTCGCTGAACGAGTTGTTGACGGTGCTGGCCCGCGAGGGGTACTCGATACGATTCAACACCGCCATCTTCATCAAGTCGCAGCTTACCATCGCCGGTATCCTCGTAGAGCTCGATCCGGAGTTCGAGCAAGGCGACTATTTGATGGATCGCGTGTCGGGCCAGGTGTTTCGCGAGACGCACACGCGATTGCTGCGAGCTCTCTACTTTCCCGCCTGGAACTCACACGATTACCGCAGCATGATGTCCAACGAGGACGTCAAGGACATTCAGCTACAGCGGACGGGGGGGGCCTTCAAGAAGATCGGAAAGGGAATCTGGGCAGGGATCAGCTATCCGGCAGAGCTCTTTCGCTGACCGCGCTTGGACCGGGCTTCGCGCCCGGCCCAAGTCGATGAAAACGTGTGGCGGCCGAGCTATTCCACGAGCGGAATCTGCGTCGACAAGTCGTAGCGCGCGAGCGCGCGAATCTTGCTCTCCATCTGCAGATAGCGGACGGCCTTCATGGTCGGAATGACGCCGTTCAGCCTCTGGAGATACTTTTTCTTGAGGGCGACCTCGGCTTCCTCGATCGAGAGAACCTCGCTCATCAGCTCCTGCGCCTTCGCGTCGGTCAGCGTTTTCGCGTTGTACTCGTTGGCGTAGCTCTGAATCGCACTGACGAGCCGCTTGTTGACACCTTCGAGCTCCTTCTGGTACTCCTCGTAAACCGGCCAGAAGGCAGTCGACTCTGCGTCGGTGAGCCCGAGGTTCTCGGCAATCAGAAGCTTCTTGTCCGCCTTGAGCTTCTCCCGCAAGATCTCCATATTGCTCGACGACTGCGCCTGGATCAGTCCCGGTGTAGCCAGAATCACGGCGGCAAGAAAGAACACCCATGTCACGGGGCGAAAACGCGTCTTCAACTGGAATCGGGTCATCATTCTCCTCCTGTAGTCGCTAGATACCCCGGGGAGATCCCCCCTGCTTTCCGGGGCAGACCATTCTACACGCGCACGGTGCGCGGTCAAGAACCCTCGAGGCGTCTGGCTTCGGAGAGCTCCCGCTCCGCATCCTGCGGGCGGCCCATGCGGTTGTAGACGTCGGCGAGGATGAAATGCCCAAGCGGTGCCATGGATGGCTCCGGATCGAGCTCGATGCCGCGCTTCGCCAGCTCCAACGCGCGTTCGAGGTCACCCGTGTCGAGGTAGTGCTTGGAGAGATAGAGGTGTCCGATGGCAAATTGATCGTTGAGCTCGATGGATCGCTCGAAATGCTCGACCATCTTTTCCGACTCCCCGGCCTGACCATAGAGCTTCGCCACGTTGAAATGCGCCCGGAAGTTCCTCGGAGCGACTTCGAGATCTCGCTCATAAGCCGCGATGGCGCCGGGGATGTCCCCCTGGGCCTCCCGAATGAGCGCGAGATTGTAGTGGGCGCTTGGTAGATCCGGGTTCATTTCCAGCGCGACCCCGACTTCCCTTTCCGCTTCTTCGAATTGCTCGAGACCGATGTAGCATTCGGCCATGAGGTTGTGGAGCGGTGGTCGATCGCTTCCCAGATCTCTCGCCTGGCGAAGGAAACCGAGAGCCTCCTCGAACTCCTTCTTCTGAGCATGAACACCGGCCAGGCGAAAAAACGCGCCATTGTCCCGCGGATCGATCTCCGTCAGGCGCCGAAATCCCGCCGCGGCATCGTCGAGACGACCCATCTCCTCATAGACCGAAGCGAGCCCGAAGAGCGCCGGCTTGAACTCAGGCTCGCGCGCAAGCGCATCTTGATAGGCCTCAAGTGCTTTTTCTCGTTCTTCTTTCTTCACGTAAAGATTGCCAAGAATGCTATAGGCCTCCAGAATATCGGGGTCGTCTCCCAGCACCTTCTGGATCTTGGTTAGCGCCTCGTCGACCCTTCCTTCGCTGGAGTCGGCTCCGGCCCTCTTGATCAGATTGAACAGGTCGATCTTGTCTTTGGGATCCGCGAGCGGCTTGTCCGGATCGATCTTGATCTTGGACGGCCCACCCAGATAGCCGAGTGCCGCGAGCTGAGCCTGGGTCTCCGCATCGAGCGTGACCGGGGCCTGTTCGTCGATGTCCGAGGCACTGTAGCGTTCCGCCATGGCATCGAGCGCCTCTTGGAGCTCGCTTACCGTTCTCGCCCGCTGCGGTGCGAGATTGTTCTGCTGTTTCGGATCGTCCGCCAGCTCGAAGAGCTCCGGCCGAGGGGCGGCAATGTAATGAAGGGTTCCGTCACGGAGCGATTTCAGCTCGCTCCAACCATAGTGATTGCGTGGGTAAAGGGACTCGCTATAGGCCATCAACCCAAGGTCGTTCACCTCGCCGGTGATGAGCCGCATCAAGCTTTCGCCCTGGACCGGCACCGGAATGGCCACCCCCAGAAGCTCGAGGAGTGTCGGCATCACGTCGACGACCCGCACCTGCGCTGCCACGCGCCGACCTCCGAAATCTCCGGACGGCACCTTCAAGATGAATGGCACGTGCGTCGTGGCGTCGTAGATGAAAAACCCATGGGCCGCTTCGCGGTGCTCGCCAAGACTCTCCCCATGATCGCCGAGAAGGACGACCGCGGTGGAGTCGGCAATCCCCTTTTGCTCGAGCCATGACATGAGCTCGCCCATCAGACTATCCACGTAGGCCACCTCGCCGTCGTATCGACCGAAGGGAGGGCCATCGTATCGACTCAAATAAGGCTCGGGAGGCTCGTAAGGAGTGTGCGCATCATAGAAATGAATCCAGGAAAAGAATGGTCCTTGACGGACGGAATCCATCCAGTCGAGAGCCTCCGCCAACACTTCGTCGCCGCGGCGTTGCACCGAGTCGAGGCTCACGGTCTCGTACTTGGCGAGATCGAAATCATCGAAATAGCGATCGAACCCCTGATTGAGGCCCCAACGGGAATCGAGAACGAAGGCCGCGACGAAGGCCCCGGTCGCGTATCCGTTTTCCTTGAGGGTCTCGGCGAGCGTCGTCTGCTCAGCATCCAGGTAGTAGCCTCCATTGTCCCGTACGCCGTGATACATCGGAAATGTCCCGGTAAGGATCGAGGAGTGCGCCGGGAGCGTCAATGGGACGACGGTGTTTGCGTTCTCGAAGAGGACACCCTCGCCCGCCAGGCGATCGATGTTGGGGGTCTCGATT